>NZ_JRNG01000053.1:0-18034 GCF_000759055.1 Corynebacterium tuscaniense DNF00037
AGAACACGCGAAGAAGCCACAGATCCAGCACAAACAGCCCGGTTCCCTACAAACCGAAAAAAGTTAGGCCGCGCTCTGCCATGCCGGGCGGGCGGAAGCTTGGAAGATTCCACGATGAACGGCTCATGCGCCAAAGTCTGGGTTTTGAGCCGGCGTGGGTTTTAGAACTGGGCTTTAGAACACGTCGATACGCCCGCCGAGCGATTCGGTTTGTTGGAGTGCTTTGACCCAGCCGGGTGCGCCGAGTTGGACGCGCATGACGGGGCGGGAAGAAATCTTGATGGGGGAGACGGATTCGATGCGGGCGCCGTGGCGGGCGCCCATGCGGGTGGAGGCGCGGTAGCCGGCGCCGGCTAGTTGTTCGATGGAGGGGGTGGGTGCGGCGAGGGTTTGGCGGGCGCTGTGAAGCAGTTCGAGGATTTCGTCGAGGGTTTTCACCACGGCATTCGCGTTGGTTTCGCACATGGCGCGGACGAGTTCAGGTTCGGTGCTGGCCACGCGGGTGGCGCCGCGGAAGGAGCCGGCGGCGAGGGATTGGGCGAGGGTGCCGCCGCGGTCGCCGACGATGGATAGTGCTTCTGCGAGGACGTGGGGGAGGTGGGAGACGCGGGCGACGGCTTCGTCGTGTTTGGCCACGGAGACGGGGACGGCTTCAGCGCCGCAGATGCGGGCGAGTTTGCATACGTAGGAGAAGAGTTCGATCCAGTTGTGGGGGATGAAGTGGCCAGCTTCTTCGCATTCTACGGCGTAGTCGTAGGTGATGGCCCAGGCCGCTCGTTTGAAGAGGCCTTTTTTGGAGGCGCCCCAGCCGGAGTCTTCGGTGCCGGACATGGGGTGGCCACCGACGTAGCGTATTTGCATGTCGCGTTCTTGTATGAGTTCGTAGACTCCTTGTTTCACGCTGACGACGTCGGTGATGCCGCAGTTAGGCGCGTACATGGCTATGGCGTCGAGGATGTCGGCGACGGCGTGCATGGGTACGGCGATGATGATGAGGGCGTTGGTGGAGGAGGCGCGGGAGAGTACTGCGGTGAGGTCGTTGTGTGCGTCAAAGCCTTCGCGGGTGGCGGCGCGGACGCCGGCTTTGGTGTGGGTGTAGCCGAAGACGGTGATGTTTTCGGCTGCGAGGTCGCGCATGATGGATCCGCCGATGAGTCCTAGGCCCACGATGCAGATGGGTGGGAGGGCGCGTTGGGCGCTGGAGATTGAGTCTGGGCGGAGTTGGTCGATCACTCTCCCAAGTTTTCCATAACGCGAGTAATCTCACTAGGCATGAGTGAGGCGGGCTTTGAGGATGGCTTTGCGGTGACGGTTGCGCGCTGTGATGGTGGTTGGCGTGTGGCGGAGTTTGAGGACTCTTTTGAGACGTTAAAGACCTCTGTCCAGGCGGTTCGGAGTCTGCGGAGTGAGGGGGCGGCGTTCGCGCTACTCAACGTGGAGGAGGAGTACCTCGTCATCGTTCGGCCTGGCCCGTCGCGTATCCGCGTGCTCATCTCGGATGTCACGATGGCTGTGGATGATGATTTCGCGGCCGATATTTGTGATCAGGCTGGCTTGGAGGTTCCGGATATTGCTCCGGATGAGCTGGATAATGTTGACGGTTGGGCTGATGGAGATTTTGCCATTTTGGAGGATATTGGTTTGTCGGAGGAGGTCCTTGCGGTGCTCGTGGATGATCCGATGTCAGACCCCTCCGCCATCATTGAGGCCATCGCGGAGGAGCTTGGCTTCGCCGATGCGTTGGATGCCGTGCTCCGGTGAGTGAGCCCCAACGTCGCGCGGAAGAACGGATGCGCCGCGCTATTGAGGTCGCGCGTACAACGCCACCGGGGGATGTTCCGGTCGGTGCAGTTGTCTACGGCCCGGATGGCCGCGAGGTAGCTGCGGGGACGAATCGGCGTGAGTGTGATCAGGACCCGGTGGGGCATGCGGAGATCGTCGCTATGCGTGCTGCGGCGGAGGCGTTAGGCACGTGGCGGTTGGATGGGTGTGAGCTCGTGGTCACGCTTGAGCCGTGCACGATGTGTGCGGGTGCTGTGCTGGGTGCGCGTGTGAGCTCGCTTGTTTTCGGTGCGTATGAGCCAAAAACGGGGGCAGTCGGTTCGCTTATCGACGTATTGCGGGACCCCACCCACCTCCACACCGTCGAAGTGCGCGGCGGTGTCCTGGAGGCGGAAACCGCTGGTTTGTTGGCGGGATTTTTTGAGCGTTTACGCTGATCAGGGCCTTTCTGTGTGGATTGACACTGAATTGTTACACATTGGGCAGGTGTTCATCCCTACCATGGGGGCCACTGTTACAAACGAGATTTAGAAGGAGAGATCATGGCTGATTTTGAAGCTACCGCTGACCAGCTCAAGGGCAAGGGCAAGGAAGCTCTGGGCAACTTGACCGACGATAAGGGCTTGGAGAACGAGGGTAAGTTCGACCAGCTTGCTGGTGAGGTCCGTGAGAAGGTGTCCGAGGCTGGAGAGGCTGTGAAGGACAAGTTCAACGAAGTTGCTGCCAAGATTCAGGACAAGCGCGAAGAGAATTAAGCTTCTTCCGTTAACGCGACCGGAGGGCCGAAGAAATTTGGTTCCCCGGTCGCGTTGCCGTTAGTCTGTGTGGCGGTAGCGTGTCCGAGCGGCCGAAGGTACTCGCCTCGAAAGCGAGTGAGGGTAAAACCTCCGCGGGTTCAAATCCCGCCGCTACCGCCAGTTTCAAGAAGTTCGTGGTTTGGGTAAAATTCGGTGGATAATCGCCGTTTTTACCGCTAGACCACGAACTTTTTTCATGTGAAGGGAGCCCCTTGTGGCGACGATCCTCTACCGGCTGGGTAAGTGGTCCTTCCTGAACAAGTGGAAGGTCCTTGTCGCCTGGGTGATTCTGTTTGCGGCTGGTATGGCGGGCGCGTTGAGTTTGATGAAGCCGCTGTCGTCGGATTTTGCTATTTCGGGAACTCCGGCGATTGATGCGCTGGTGTCGTTGCAGAAGAATTTCCCGGATCAGTCTGATCCGGTGCAGGCGCCGGGGGTGAATCTTGTGTTTGCCGCGCCGGAGGGGCAGCGCCTGGATGAGCCGCAGAATATGCAGGCGATTGATGCCACGGTGGGCTTTATCCGCGACAACTTGGATGGGCTCACGGGTACGCAACGTTTTGGTAATCCGGTTGAGGTGAACCGGCAGCTCACGGATGAGATTGTGTCCCAGATGACGCAGATGGGTATGCCGGAGGAGCGCGCTGAGGCGGATGCGCATAATGTGCGTTTGCTTTCGGATGATGGCCGGATTGGCTACACCACTTTTGAATTCGGTGCGGCTACTTCCTTGCAGGTCACTGATGAGGAACGTGAGGTGGTTGATGAGGCGCTGCGTATTGGCCGTGACGCGGGCTTGCAGGTGGAGGCCGGGGGGCCTGGTTTTGGTGACCCGATTGAGATTAAGGCCACCTCTGAGGTGGTGGGTATCGCAGTGGCCTTTGTGGTCATGATTGTCACCTTTGGTTCCCTGGTTGCTGCCGGTATGCCGGTGATTACTGCGGTGCTGGGTGTGGGGCTGGGTACCTTCCTCACCCTTCTGGCTACCCGGTGGGTGGAGCTCAATGAGGTCACGCCGACCATGGCGGTGATGATTGGCCTGGCTGTTGGTATTGACTACGCCTTGTTCATTCTCTCCCGCTACCGCGCGGAACGCCGCCGCCTGCCCGGCCCGGAAGCCGCCGGTTTGGCGGTGGGTACGGCTGGATCCTCGGTGGTGTTTGCTGGTGCTACGGTGTTCACCGCGTTGGTGGCGTTGGTGCTCGCCCGTATTGAGTTCCTTACCTGGATGGGTTTGTCCGCCGCTGTCACGGTGGTCATTGCGGTGCTCGTGGCCATCACGTTGCTGCCGGCGCTGATGGGCCTCTTGGGGGATAAGATGTTTGCCGGCAAGGTCCCTGGTCTCGCCGGCCATCCTGGCCCAGGAAAGCGTCCGGCAAAGGACCTGAACGCTCGCTCCCTTGGCCGCAGTTGGATCAACACCATCAAGCGTGCTCCGGCATTGGTCATGGTGGCTGTGGTTCTTATTCTTGGTGGTTTGAGTGTCCCGGTTTTGGGGATGGAGATGTCGTTGCCGTCGGATGCGAACGGGGATAAAGACACCACCCAGCGCAAATCTGCTGACCTTATGGCGGAGGGTTTCGGCCCGGGCGTGAACTCGCCGTTCCTGCTCATTGTGGATGGCCACGGCGCTAACCCGGAGTCGGAGGCCCTGAAGCCGTACATGGACTCCATACCGGATGAGGCGGTGGACAGTGACCAGAAGAAGGCGGCGCTGGCGTCCTTCATCTATACGATGGAGCGCGCCGGCAGCGTCAACGGCATCATCCATGCCCAGCTTGTGGGTGTGAGCGATGACATGATGGCTGCGCAGATCCTGGCCACTCCGGCGACTGGTCCGGATGATCAGTACACCGTCGATATGGCGCATGCCCTGCGTGAAACGGACGCGGAGATTGAGGACGCAATTGGGGCGGATATCGGGCTCACAGGTTTCACCGCCGTGCAGATGGACATCACCGAAGAGCTTGCCGGCGCAATGCCGCTCTACCTGGCCATCGTGGTGGGCCTAGCCATCGTGTTGCTGGTCCTCGTCTTCCGCTCCCTGCTCGTGCCTCTTGTTGCCGGTCTGGGCTTCCTGCTCTCCGTGGGCGCGGCCTTCGGCGTCACGGTTCAGGTTTTCCAGAACGGTGTCACCGGCCTGGTCAACACACCCGGCCCGATTCTGTCTTTCCTTCCGATCCTGCTCATCGGTGTCACCTTTGGCCTGGCCATGGACTATCAGGTGTTCTTGGTTACGAGGATGAGGGAGGAGTACACGCGGCGCAGACAAGCAAGTGATGGTGCTGATGCGATCCTCGCGGCCGTGGAACATTCCACCGTCGAAGGTTTCGTCCGTGGCGCGCGCGTGGTCACGGCCGCGGCGATCATCATGATCTCTGTTTTCGTCGCCTTCATCGATCAGCCGTTGCCGTTCATCCAGATCTTCGGCTTCGCGCTCGGCGCCGCCGTGCTTTTCGACGCATTCTTTGTCCGCATGGCCCTCGTCCCCGCCACCATGTTCCTGCTTGGCACCACCGCCTGGTGGATGCCCGCGTGGCTCGACCGCATCCTGCCCAACCTGGACGTTGAGGGCGAAGCGCTCGAGCGCCAGTTTGAATCCCAAGGAGTTCCCGCATGACCGACACCACGTTTGACGTGCGCACAACGCTTTTCAGCGCGCCAGGCCGCCACGGCCGCACCGGCACCATCCACACTCCGCACGGTGATATTCACACTCCCGCGTTCATCCCGGTGGCGACGAAGGCCACGGTGAAAATGTTGACTCCGGGACAGATCCACTCCACCGGTGCGCAGGCCATTTTGTCTAATGCGTATCACCTTTATCTTCAGCCTGGCCCCGACATTGTTGATGAGGCTGGCGGGCTGGCCACCTTTGAAAATTGGCATGGCCCCACCTACACCGATTCTGGTGGTTTTCAGGTGATGAGCTTGGGCGTTGGTTTCAAAAAGGTCCTGGCTATGGATGTTGCTGGGCTGACTGATGAGGACATTCGCGCCGCCAACAAAGAGCGCATGGCGCGTGTTGACGATGACGGGGTGGACTTCAAATCCTTCATCGACGGCTCCACCCACCGCTTCACCCCGGAAGTGTCCATGCAGATCCAGCACCAGCTGGGTGCGGACATCATGTTTGCTTTCGACGAACTCACCACTCTCGTGGACACCCGTGCCTACCAGGAAGAATCCGTTGAACGCACCCACCAGTGGGCACGCCGGTGTCTGCTGGAGCACGACCGCCTCACCCATGCCCGGCCGGACAAACCACTTCAATCCCTGTGGGGCGTGGTGCAGGGGGCGCAGTATGAGGATCTGCGTAGACAAGCAACGCGGGGTCTGCTCGCTCTTGATGAGGAAGCTCGTGCTGCAGGTCGCCGCGGCTTCGGTGGCTTCGGCATTGGCGGTGCCCTGGAAAAGGAGAACCTGGGCACGATCGTCGGCTGGGTCACTGATGAACTGCCTGCGGATAAGCCCCGCCACCTACTGGGTATCTCTGAGCCCGATGACCTGTTCACCGCCATTGAGGCCGGTGCTGACACCTTCGACTGTGTCGCCCCCACCCGCCTCGGCCGCCGCGGCGGCGTGTACACCCTCGATGGCCGGATGAATCTCATGGCCGCGCGTTTCCGCCGCGATTTCACTGGTGTGGACGAGGAGTTCGGCGGCTACGTCTCAGAGAATTACTCCCGCGCCTACATCCACCACCTGCTGCGTGCGAAAGAATTCCTCGCCGGCACGCTGTGCACCATCCACAACGTGGAGTTCATGGTGCGGCTGGTGGACAACATTCGTGCCGCCATCGACGCCGGGGATTATGAGGCCTACCGGGACGAGTTCCTTGGGCGCTACTACGCGGGGCAACGAAAGTAGAGGACCATGCCGCGTGGCCTGAACCGGTTGATCTACATGGACGATTCCGGTGACCCAAAGACCGGGTTAGCAGTGTTTGCCTGGATTGAGGTAGCCCCGTGGGACTGGGCTGAGGTACTTGGCGCCTGGTTAACACATCGCAAGCGAATGGATCAGAAATACTCGGTTCCGGTGTCAAAGGAGCTTCATATGACGGAGTTCGTTTTAGGAAGAGGTCGCATTGCAAAACAAAATCCCTGAGGAATTTGTTTCAGTAGACGGAGTCAGCGATTGGAAAGAGTTTGGTGTGACTGTAGCGCTTGAAGGCTTGAAAACCATTAGTTCTTGCCGTGGGCTGAAGGTGGGATCGATTTTCCGGCGGGGGGAGCCTAACAATCTTCATGCAACTAAGGATGCGCTCTACGCTGACTGGCTACTCGAAGTGGAAGCCTCATTAGAGAAGACTGGTGAACTGGCAATGGTATTCATGGACGGTGATGGCACCGAGAAAATATTTCGTAGGGCGCACCGTGAACTACCACGGCAAAGTCGACATGTGATCGCGGATCCGATCTTTTTGGATTCTAAGACTTCGCAATTAGTGCAGATGGCCGATCATATTGCATGGAGTGCGAACGCTTCATTAATGAGGGTTCCGAAGCATGAATTCGCCCACAATTGGTACCGCGATTATCTCGCGCCACGTGACCCTTTCCGTGCACCACGGGAACTTTAGATATAGCTAGACCCCCTTAATCCACACGTGCGGAGGGGGTCTGCACCTTGGATTATACAGACTCCAGAACGTGCTATGCAAAGTCAGTCGGCACCCTGTGCACCATCCACAACGTGGAGTTCATGGTGCGGCTGGTGGACAACATTCGCGCCGCCGTCGACGCCGAGGATTATGAGGCCTACCGGGATGAGTTCCTTGGGCGCTATTACGCGGGTGCTAAACGTCCTCGGGTGTAGATGTGCGACTACAGGAGATGGGCCGGTAGTGATCACGGACCGTGGGCGCGTTTCTTATGAGCTGTTGTGAGCAGAGCTCTATGCGGAAACCGTGGGGGGACAAGACCAATTGGGTGAGCCGCCTTCACATCGAAGAGTAGGTCGAATTCGAACCGGTCCGTAAGGGTTTTACACCTAGGGTTCCGGACCTATGAGTCTCGTGCTTGATACGCTGGCTGGAAGTCCGTGAGGGGTCATACTGCTAGGTTGAGTTGCGGTGAGCACGATGAATTTTGAGGACTTTGTTGGTCCGTATCGCGAATCAGAATCGGCTGCAGCCCGCGTGGTTCGGCGCGGCAGTGCGAGCATTAAATCTACGCAGTTACTGCACTCGCACGTTCCTCAGCTCGGCGTACGGCGGCGATGGTGGGGTAGGTGATTGGCAGCAGGACAACTTCCATGAGGGTCTTCCACAGGAAGCCGACCACGACGTAGTTAATAAATGTGCCAACGGAATCAACCCCGATGACGCCAGCGGCGATGGAGCAGAACAGTAGTGTGTCGGCGAATTCGCCGACGATGGTGGAGCCGATGAGGCGTGCCCAGAGGCGGTCGCTGCCGAAGCGGTCTTTCATCTTTTGTAGAACCCACGCGTTGAGGAGCTGTCCCACGACGTATCCGGTGAGGGATGCCAGGATGATGCGTGGCAGCAGACCTAAGACGGCGGAGAAGGTGTCCTGCATGTCGTAAAAATCTGCGGCGGGCAGCCAGATGGCGATGTAGAAGGACGCCACTGCCAGCAGGGCGATACCAAAGCCGGTGAATATGGCGCGGCGAGCTGCTTTGAATCCGTAGACCTCCGCAATTACGTCACCGATGATGTAGGAGATGGGGAATAGGAAGAATGCGCCATCGGTGACGAGGGGTCCTAGTTCGACGCCTTTTTGGGCGGTGATGTTGGATATGAGGAAGACTGCGCAGAATACTGCGAGCAGGTATGGGTACGGGGAGCGTGCGACGGTGTGGGAAATGGGGTTGGGCATGCGCAATATCATTGCATACTTCGGTAAGAAGTGAGTTTGAAGCGTCCTGGGTTTAGTTCCGCTTCTTTTACGACCCTGTGTTGATGGGTTGGGTGAGATGGTACTCGGTTTCTACTTCCTGTGGGGCGGCGTAATCCAATGCTTCATGAAGCCGCGTGGTGTTCCACCAATGCACCCACCGTAAGGTGGCCAGTTCGACTTCTCCGACCGATGTCCACGGACCTTGAGGATGAATCAGTTCCGCCTTGTAGAGACCGTTAACTGTTTCGGCTAGAGCATTGTCATAAGAATCGCCGACTGTTCCGACACTTGGCCGGATTCCGAATTCAGCTAGAGCGGTGGAATACTTCAGTGACACGTACTGGCTGCCCCGATCACTATGGTGAATCAGCTGGTTTCCATGGATTTGTCCTGCAGTGGTTAACGCGTGCTCCAAGGCCTGTATCGGCAGCGCATCGGTACGCATCGTCGAGCGTGTCGCAACACCGACTATTTTTCGGCTGTAGACATCCACGACAAACGCGGTGTAGACGAATCCTGACAGGGTGCGAACATAGGTAATATCGGCAACCCACAGCCTGCCCGGTGCGTGTGCATGAAAGTTTCGCTGTACTAGGTCCGGACGATGATCCCGCACTTTAGGGCTGATCGTGGTGACCGGGGTTCGTCCGCGTCTGCGGCCGGAAACACCTGCTAGCTTCATCAGACGTGCGGTCTTGTCGCGGCCGATATGAAAGCCTTCGCGGTTCATCGCGTGCCACATTTTGCGGATACCGTAGACCGAGAAGTTCTCCGCATGTACACGCTGTATTTCTGGGATGAGCAGGCTATCGCTTAAGGTCCTTGCACTGGGCACGCGTGTGGTGGCTTTGCGGTAGCCGCGTGAGGTGATGAATCCACGATCTGCTTGTTTTAGGACTCGGCAGATGGCCTCGACCCCAAACTGATCTTTATACGCGTCGATATAGGAGATCATTTGGTCGTGGGTCGGTCGAGTTCCGCTGCGAAAAAAGCCGAAGCAGTCTTAAGAATCCCGTTTGCTCGTTTCAGCTCGCGGTTTTCGCGGCGCAGACGCTTGAGCTCTTCTTCCATTGTCTCGCCACCTGAAGCGTCAGAGTCATCACGTACTGAAGCACTGTCACGGTACCAAGCCCGCAACGTATGGTGGGAGACACCAAGTAGCTCACCGACTTCCTCGTACGCGCGTTGCAGTGAGCAGGACTCCAAGCGGACCATTTCAATGATCTGATGGACCGCCTTCTCCTTAAACTCAACGGAATACTTTCTAGGCATAGTCCAAATCCTTCCTTAGCAGAGATAGGAACTAAACCCAGGACGCTTCAGGATGTTGGCATATTGGTCCTTGATCAATATTAATGAGCGCTCATTAAAAGTGAGCGCCATCGGGGCTTTGCTGGGTGGGCTGGGGTACGCCGAGAAGCATTAATGCTTGACGTGTGCGTGGCGCAATATTATGGCGCACATGCAGTATTCACGTCCCGCTGGCCGTTTTGCTCCGAGTCCGAGTGGGGATCTTCATTTTGGCAATCTTCGTACGGCGGTTCTCGCGTGGTTGTTTGCGCGTCAGTCGGGTCGGGCTTTTTTCGTGCGGGTGGAGGATGTGGATTCGGAGCGTTCGAGTGTGGAGTCGGCGCGCCGTCAGTTGGAGGACTTGGCTGCGTTGGGGCTTGAGTGGGATGAGCCCGTGATGTATCAGCATGAGCGTGGTGTGGCGTATGCGGAGGCGTTGGCAAGGTTGGATACGTATGAGTGTTTTTGCTCTCGTCGTGATATTCGGGAGGCCGCGTCTGCACCGCATGTTCAGCGGGGGATGTATCCAGGTACGTGCCGGGAGCTTTCAGAAGAGCAGCGTGCTTTTCGACGTTCCCAGCTCGCCGCCCAGGGGCGCCTTCCTGCGATTCGGCTGCGCGCACATGCCACGGAGTGGACTGTCACGGACTATTACAAGGGGGAGTTCACCGGCCCGGTCGATGACGTGATTTTGAAGCGTGGCGGGAACGTGAATCAAGCGCAGGCGGGGGATTGGGCGTACAACTTGGCTGTCGTGGTTGATGATGGTTTCCAGAATGTGGATCAGATTGTGCGGGGTGTTGATCTTTTGGGCTCTGCACCAGCGCAGGCGTATTTCGCACATGAGCTTGGTCTGCCACAACCACAGTACGTTCATGTTCCTCTGGTGGTGAACGCGAAAGGGGAGCGGTTAGCCAAGCGTGATGGTGCGGTCACGCTGAGGGAGATGATGGCAGACAACCCTGGTGCGACTGCAGCCGACGTGGTTGGCCAGATTGCTGCCTCGTTGGGCATTGGGGGTGCTTGCAGCGTAAACGAGTTGTTGGAAAAATTTGATCCAGACAAACTACTCCCTGAGAATTACATGTGGATTTAACGTGAAAACATTAGATTTCTGTATGTGCAGACAATATGGAAACTGATTTTTCTGCACATTGCATTAAAGGCAATGGATTCGGTTTCTGCGGGTCAGAGGAACGTCTTACTTACCCGTTTGTTAACCCAGGAATAGTGCTTTGTAATGGGAATATAATGTTCATTACTGACATTTGTGCAATTCCTGTAATTCGGCATAGATTCCTTAGAGGTGTCTAAACAACAAATTGTTGAAGGATCTACTATGCGGGGGTGTCAATCTAAATCACAGGCAATTGACAAGTTAACCGGATGGGTTTAGCGTTTGTTGTGCAGCCTAGATGTCGTCTGGGTTCTACACAGTTTGTTTCCATGGCCAGTTCATCAATGGAGCGTCGTCGAGATACGTCAACGCGCATGGCCACCAACCTGAGTGAGGTTTAGATGAATACTTTCCAACGGTGCCTGGTTGCCTCTGTCGCAACCACCGTCGTAGCTATGGGCGGAGTTCTGCCTGCCGCAATCGCGCAGGAGAACCCGGCCGACGGCGCCACCAACACGCAGCAGCAGGCAGCCACCTACAGCTTGACCATTCATAAGCGCATTGGCGCTGCCGAAAAAGTTGAGGGCTATGACGGCTCCGAGCTGAAGACCGGCATTCCAGGCGCAGATGCACCTGCAGGCTTCAAGTTCACCATTACCCAGGTGACACCGGCTAAGGGTGCCGACATGAACAATGCTTCGAAGGCGACTGTTGTTCCTGGTGGACACACCGCCACGGGCGCGACAGGCGCAGACGGCAAGATCAAGTTCGAGAACTTGCCGGCTGGCGTGTACCGAGTGCACGAAGATGAAGTTCCGGACCCTAAGTATGTCCCGGGACCAGATTTCCTGGTTTCTGTTCCGGCAACGGCCGCGGATGGCACAACCTCCATCAATAATGTGGTCGTGTACCCGAAGAACACCGAAGCTGGCGTGACCAAGGAAGTGAAGGACGCTGACGCTCACGGTGGTCACACCTACGACTACACCATTACTGCTTCTATCCCGGCACCGGCTTCCGACAAGGACAAGCTTGTTTCCTACCGCGTAGAGGACAACCTGGACGGCAAGCTGGAAGCTCCGAAGAAGGAAGACATCACCGTTGAACTGACCGGCACCGGTCAGACTCTGACCGATGCGGATTACGAGGTGGAAATCACCGCGGGCAATCCTCATAAGGTCAATGTCAAGTTCAAGGACACCGCAATGGGCAAGCTTGAGGCAGCTCGCAAGGCTGGCCAGTCCGTCAAGGTGGGTATCAAGGCCAAGGCACCGGCAGATGTTGAGGTGATTCCGAACAAGTCGACGCTTTACTTCAACAACGGTGTTGGTGAAGGTGAGCACAAGCGTGACTCCAACGAGGTAAAGACCTACTGGGGCAAGCTCAACATCAAGAAGATCGATTCTGCTGACAGTTCGGGTCTGGAGGGCGCAGAGTTCCAGATCGTCCGTTGTGAGGGAGATAAGGATTCCGGCTACAAGGCCAACGGTGGAGCACTCACCGTGAACGGCCAGACGAAGTGGACCACGGATAAAGAGGGCAATATCCTCATCACCGGCATCCACGCATCCGACTTTGCTGATGGCAAGGAACTGAGCCCGATTGTGCAGTACTGCGCACAGGAGACGAAGGCTCCGAAGGGCTTCCAGCTGGATAACACGCTGATCCCGTTCATCCTGACCAAGGGAGACGGCAAGGCGCAGCGTGATATTGACACGAAGGGTAATTACACCTACGGCATCAAGATGGAAAACCACAAGACCTTGCTGCCGAACACCGGTGGCATTGGTATCGGTCTGCTGGTTGTCCTGGGCATGCTCGTGATTGGTGGCGGTACCTACGTTGCACGCCGCAACACCTCTGCTGCCTAAAACCTCTGCTGAGCTAGCAGTTCCTGACGGTGATACTTCGACGAGGTAGAGCCGTCGAGAAGCCCACGCGGGGAGGCTCCTTTACCAAAAATCCCCGCCACTTTTTCAATACGCATTACTAAAGGTCAAGGTATGTCCGTGCTGTCAACAGATCAGCCGCCACAGGTGATGAAATCTCATCGTGTGGCGAAGATTATGGCCCCCGTGGTCATCGTTCTGATCGGCGTTGCGATTGTTCTGTACCCCGTAGTAGCCACTGTTGTGAACAACATGCAGCAGCAAAAGATCGCTGAGGAATACGTAGAGCAGTTCCAAGACGTTGATCCTGTTGAGCTGAAGGCGGCTGTGGATAAAGCGCACGCGTACAACGCGGAGCACGCTGGGCAGCCGGTGCTTGACCCGTGGTTGGCGCGCATTAGTCCTGATAATGAGGGCTATAACGAGTACTTGGAGCAATTAAGTGGCGCGACCGCAATGTCACGTGTCACCATCCCGAGTATTGATGTAAAACTTCCGCTCTATCACGGGACTGCGGAATCCACCCTTCAGAAAGGGTTGGGCCATCTTTATGGGTCCGCACTTCCGGTTGGCGGCAAAGGTATGAGAACAGTCATTACCGGACACACCGGGCTCACGAATGCGACGCTTTTTGATGACCTGGATCAGGTGGAAAAAGGCGACGCCATCTATGTGGAGACCTTCGGTGAAACGCTCAAATATGAGGTCTTCGACACCGAAATTGTCTTGCCGACGGAAGTGACCGGTTTGACCCCGGTAGAGGGCGAAGACCTCGTGACATTGATTACGTGCACTCCTTACGGGGTGAACACACACCGTTTGCTGGTGCACGCGAAGCGAGTGCCCCTTGACGCAATGGATAAAGAGGCGATCGATAAATCCGGTCGCACAATTCAGTGGTGGATGATTGCCTTGAGCCTGTTTGGGCTCGTGGTTATCGGCGCATTGACCTACTGGGTGATGAGGGAGATTAGGAAGGCCCGTAGCCATGTTTAATAAACGCTGCGCAGCGGTTATGTGCGCTGTAGCTATCACGATGATGGGCGGCAGCCCCGCCGCATTTGCCGACGACCGCGTTGCCACGGGCGCTAACTCCCAGTGCGCCCCGGTGAACGACATTGATTTTTCAAAGCTGTCAAACTTGCAGGTGCGGAAAACCGCTCCGAACAAGTTTGATGCTGTGGAGCCGGGTCAATTGCCTTTCGGCCCGGTTTCCGGGATGGTCTTCCGCTTGCAGCGGGTGAACGCAGACTTCTCCACGGTTGAAGCACGCAAAAAGGCCTCGCAACTCACTGTTGAGGAGGCAAAAGCACTTGGCCTGGGGGAAGCGGTCGAGGCTGAAACGAACAGCAGCGGAATCGCATTCTTCAAAGGCCTGAAACCCGGCATCTACCTCCTCACGGAAACGGTGCCTGAGGACGGCAAGTACAACTACCGCCAGTCCCGCCCGATGCTGGTCATGCTCCCGCTGGTTGGTGACCCAAAGAGCTGTGAATTCACATACGACTCTGTGATTGTGACGAAGCCGGAGCCGCAGACACCTCCGCCAAGCACCCCTCCGACGGTGCCGCCGACAACACCACCGACGAAACCCCCAACAGTGCCGCCGGGCACACCAACGCCTTCGACAACGCCGACAACTCCTGTACCGCCGGGTGAGGAGGTGCCCCCGTCGAAACGCATTTGGCTGCCAGAAACCGGTGCCAGCGTACTAGGGATTCTCGCCTTAGGCCTTGTGCTGATCGGCGTGGGCGTAACAGTTCTACGCAAGCCAAACAGGGCACAGCAAGATACCGAAAGTCAAAGGAGCTAGGACGATGACTCAACGTTCACACACCCGCGTGCGGGGACTTCTATGGTCAATTTCGACAGTCGGTGTCCTACTCATTGGTGGTGTCGCGCCGGCTGCGTTATCCCAAAACGTGACAGCAACCGACGCCGTCGAGGCACCAGCCTCTCAGGCAGTAGCGACATCCCAGCCAAGTGCTGCCCCAACTGCGCCCGCGGCAACTGGGAATAATTCTGCTAAGAAAGCGGATACGCAGGACGGCGACATCATTGGTCCCAACCTTGGGACTTTGGGCACCCAAGACAAAGTTGCTAATGCGCTGAAGTCCGCGCCTTCTGGCATGGTCATCCTGGTGCCGAAGGGGATGAGTGCCCAGGGCGACCTTTACACGTTGGCGGTGAAGGCATCTGCGGCCACGCTTGGTCAGGATAAGTACATCCGCCTCGTCCGCAAGGACTCCGGCGCCCCGGTAGGTGTGCGTGAGGCGCGCATTAACGAGACACTGGTTGGTCTTTCAAAGAGTGAAGATCAGCAGGACCGGCAGATCCTCAGCCTGGAGCGTCCGGCCACCGTCGCCGATCCAAACATCATCGAGGTGGACATTGAGGTCGCACCTGGCAGCGACATCACCGAACAATCATGGAGCCTCGAAACCTCGAACGAGAAACTGGAAGACGCGCCGGAGTTTTCCCCGGAGTTTTTCCGGAGCCAAGCGAAGGCCACCGAAGGATCAGTGGATTTCTCTGGCATGGACAAAATTGACGAGTTCGAAGGTGGCGCTGCTGACATCAACAACTTTTCTATCGGCAAAAATCCTACGTTCAAGCTGACAGAAATTGTCCCAGAGGAAGATGACGGCAAGGTAGCGGTTATTCGTTTCACGTTCCAAGTCGACGGTTTGTCCGATTTGCATGGGCCTTTTGAAAATCTCAAATTTAACCCGCGGAAGTGGTTCACCCTCCAAAGCGGTAACGATAGTGCCTCATTGGAAGCCCTGCCATACTTGTGGCTCAACGACAATAAAGATGGGAACCCAGAAAAGTCATTGACGGAACAGAAAAGGGCCCTCACCCCGTTAGTTGGCCATAGCGTAGATACAAAAAGCGAAGGTGGCCCCTATGATGAGTGGAAGTCAACCTGGGGTTTGACCTCGCGGAATAAGCAGCAGATTAAGAACGGCGACACCTTGACCGTTCGGTACAAGCTGACACGCGATAACTACGAAGTTGAACCAGATTCAGGGCTGTCTGGAACTCCAACGGCCAACACCTACTGGGTTAATACGAAAACACAGTTCACTCGATATGACTTTTCCGATGATTTCAAAACCATCAAGGTTGGCCGACAATTCCCTACTGGAAGGGATTACGGTGATATCGCGGTAACACCGGATGGTAAGTACCTTTATGCTGTCGAATATAGAGCAGCTGGTAGCCACGTGATGGACAAATTCGATGCTCGTACGGGTGCTCTTGTTGGTCGCGGTACATTTAACCTCCCATACGGGGATGCCGCCGCAGGTGGTACAAAGCAGCTGAATGCCTTGACCTTCGACTACGACGGTAAGTTGATTTTCTCAACGCCAAAAGAGAACAACATTTGGAAAATGGATCCTTCCTGTGTGAAAGATCCTGCATTGAAATCCACATGTGAACTTGGTAAAGGCAAAGACATTGAAAAACTGGACCTAAAATGGCCTACAGTGCCAGGTGGTTTGTTAGGCGGCAGACAAATACAGTTAACTTCGGCAGGTGACTTCTTTGTCGGGCCTGACGGTAGTTTGTTTGGTGCTGGCACTACAGATGCTTTCGATTCTACGGGTCCATCCATGCTTGTCCAGTGGCCGGCTAAGGAGCCTGGTAATCCAGCGGCCGGGCGGTCTAATGAAGGAATCGTGATAGGGAAGCTTCCTCGTCCAACCTATGGCATGGGGCGCTTTGGTGATTTCATTCTTTCGACACAAACCGACGGAACTAATGATCCAAACGCAAACTCGGGCCTTGTGTGGTCCCACCTCGTTCCGGACGGAAAAGGAGGTTATACGATCGAAGGCGAGCCTCTGAAAGCCACAGTGGAAAGCACCGTGTACGGTATTTTTAAACCCGGTGAATCCCTATGGGGAGCTACAGCGGTTTATGATGCGGGACCGTATAATGAGGTCATTCTGAAGATCGAGAAAGAGGTTGTCGGGAAGCGCCTTGACTCAAATGACCAGTTTGAACTTGGGGCGTTTCTAGAGAAATCACCATTTACAAACTCTCGCTCCTATTCGATGCCTCCTGTTTTCGCTACAACCCCGGAGACTGGTCTCCAAAAAGAAGTGTCTTACAACTTTGTTAAACCTGGGCTGGAGTACGGAATTTTTGAAGGCTTCCGCACCAAAACGCCCGAGGGCGAGCGTAAGAGCATGTCGAAGGAGAATGCAGAGAAGTACAGGGCTTCTCTGAAATGCGTTGAAGGTGATAATTGGGATAAGGGCGACAAGGTAGTGCCAACAGAAGCACTGTCTGGTCTGACCGAGAAATCTGACCGCGAGAGCAAGCTGACAATCCCAACCACCCCTGGGTTGAAGGCTGTGACATGTAGGTTTATCAACTCGACTAAAGAACCGTTGCCCTCTCTGGCGCTGTTCAAGATGGCGGATAAAGATGGCCGGGGTAACTACGAGAAGCTAGAAGGAGCGGAATTCGCCCTGTACGAAAAGGACGAAAAGGCTCCTAACGGCCGAGGTAAGAAGGTTCAGGACATTACCCCCAACCCTGAGAACGGATACTCTGTCGACGAGCTTGAATTTGACAAGCGCTACATCCTGGTGGAAACGAAGGCTCCTGCTGGCTACCACCTCATCACAGAACCCATCGAGTTCATGTTTGTTCGTGGTGCGGACGGAAAGGCTCAGCTGAAGCTGTTGAGCCAACCGACGACTGGGGGCGTGGTTCTTGCCCCAGATGACCCACATGCGCAGAAGGTAACGGATTCAGACAATGAAAACGGTGCTGCCATCACCGTTGTCAACGTTGAAGAACCCGTCCTCCCAGAAACAGGAGGACCTGGCTTGTACCGCCAAGGAGCACTCGGTTTGATGGTCCTGGCATTGGGAGGCCTGGTCATGGCCTACGTTTCGCAGGGCTCTAGGAGGCGCTTGCTCACATAGGTCTGCATAAAGGCAGCACCCACCGATGAAGGCTGTTTACCGGTTTCGATTCCGGTAAACAGCCTTCAATTCATTCTGGGGCAAGCCAGAGGAGGGCTAAGGGGCAGGGGGCGAAAAGAATGTATCCCCCAGGCCGCGTAGGGCTGAGGGATTTTACGGAGGATGTGGTGTACGAAGTCGACAGGACTTGCACCATCGGACGCTGGATACGACTCAATCACGAGATTCGCGGCGTCACGTCGGTGCTGAGGCGTGTACTTCATGCGCGTTGACGGGTGGAACTATGCTACTGGGGCCCGTCAAGTGTGGCTGCTAACGTTACTTCTGGTTCACAATCACACCCCACCACCTG
>NZ_JRNG01000054.1:0-17713 GCF_000759055.1 Corynebacterium tuscaniense DNF00037
GTTTTTGCCCACTACCCATCACGACCCAAGAGGAAAAGGGGGTCCCGCTATGCCGCCCAAGATTCCGTTGCCGCGTAACAGGAAGGCGTCAGCTCACCGTGACCGGCGGCCCCTACCTGTCCCCGTAGAACGGTCTGTGGATTTCTGCCGCGTCTTCGTTGATGGGGTGAACCAACCGGGTACGTACCAATTTTCCACTGCTATGCAGCGCGTGCAAGGAGCGGATAATGCCTATGTGTGGCTTTCTCTCAAAGAGCCCAGCGTGGAGCAGATGGAGCAGGTAGCTGAACAGTTTGGCATCCACGAACTGATCGTGGAGGACGCGGTGACGGCTCACCAGCGCCCCAAAGTTGAACGCTACGGGGACCAACTGTTCATTGTCGTGCGCACGGTGGAATACCGTGATGATTCTGAGGTGACGGACCTCCGTGAGATCATTTCTACCGGTGAGGTGCAGATACTCATTGGCAGCAATTTCGTGATCACCATTCGCCATGATGCGGAGCTGCCCAATCTGACCCGCGAGTTGGTTGAGGACCCGGAGATTTCTTCCCTCGGCCCGGCGGCTGTTGCCTGGAAAGTCACTGACCACATTGTGGAGAATTACGCTCGGGTGACCACCTATCTGAGCGAAGACGTCGATGAGCTAGAAAATGAGGTGTTTACACCACGCCGGCAAATTAACATCGACAAGATTTATATGTACAAGCGTGAGATTTTAGAAATGCGCCACGCCATCGACCCGTTTGGTCCAGCACTACGTTCAGGGCTCTCCTTGCACAATGATATCTTGAGCAAGGAACTGCGCTCTTATCTGCGTGACGTTCAGGACAACGCGATGATTGTCACCGATACCGTGTCAGGTTTTGATGAACGGTTGTCTTCCCTCTTGGATGCTTCTGTGGCCAAGGTGTCTATGCAGCAGAACACTGACATGCGCACGATTTCTGCAGTGGTTGGTATGGCGGCACTGCCTACGATGATTGCGGGTATTTATGGCATGAACTTTGAATACATGCCGGAACTGGGATGGCACTACGCTTACCCCGTGGTACTGCTCCTCATGCTGGGCAGCATGGCGGCCATGTACTGGTGGTTCCGTAAGAACCACTGGCTCTAGCGCATCACCATGGTACGCAGCGTTGTCACAGCGGCGAGTTTTCCTTCGTGGCGCATCTCAATCTTCCAAATCTGAGTGCGGCTACCCACGTGAACTGGCGTTGCCTCTGCTTCGATGACACCAGACTTAACGCTGCGGATCAGGTCGGTGTTGTTGTTCATACCCACGACAGGTGCGCCTGCTGCGACGTAGCCGGCGAAGGAGCCCATGCTCTCCCCAATGGAGCAAAAAACGCCACCATTGACCAGACCGGCTGGCTGGTGAAGGTGCGGACCAACCTCGATGGTGGCCACCATTTTCTCCGGACCGAAGTCTGTGTACTGGAGCCCAATGAAATCATCGAATTTAGTCATCTGGCTGTTAAGAAAGGACAGTTCCTTCTCAGTCAGTTGACGCGTGCGGAATTCTTCGAGGTTGCTGAGGTTTTTAATGTCCATGCACCCAAACTGTAGCAACGAAAACATTCCTTGTGGCCTGCTGAAGCAAAGACCTTTGTATGCTCTTTCCTATGACTTCCATTGACGCATCGACTCAGGCCTCCTCCTCTACTACCTCCACCGCTGGTCTTGCGCAGATCGGTGTCGTGGGTATGGCTGTGATGGGTTCTAACCTTGCCCGTAACTTTGCTTCCCGTGGCCACACTGTGGCTATTTACAACCGTTCGCCGGAAAAGACGTATGCTGTGATGGAGCAATACGGCGATGAGGGCTCTTTCATTCCGTCAGAGACTATTGAGGATTTTGTGGCTACGCTGGAGCGTCCGCGTAAGGCCGTCATCATGGTGGCTGCCGGCGCTGGCACTGACGATGTGATTGATCAGCTGGTGGAAGCGATGGATGAGGGCGACATCATTATCGATGGCGGTAACGCGCTTTTTACCGACACGATTCGCCGTGAGAAAGAAGTTGCTGCGAAAGGCCGCCACTTTGTAGGTGCTGGCATTTCCGGCGGTGAGGAGGGCGCGCTGCGTGGTCCGTCGATCATGCCGGGTGGTCCGAAAGAATCCTGGGAGACCCTGGGGCCGTTGCTCGAGGATATTTCCGCCAAGGTGGATGGCGTTCCGTGTGTTAAGCACATTGGTCCAGATGGTGCGGGCCACTTTGTCAAGATGGTGCACAACGGCATTGAGTACGCAGACATGCAGGTCATCGGTGAGGCCTACCACCTACTGCGTTACGCAGCGGGAATCGAGCCAGCTGAGCTCGCAGAGATCTTCTCCGAGTGGAATCAGGGCGACCTGGACTCCTACCTCATTGAGATCACTGGTGAAGTTCTGCGCCAGGTTGATGCAAAGACGGGCAAGCCGTTTATTGACGTTGTGGTGGATGCTGCCGGCCAAAAAGGCACCGGTCGCTGGACCGTAAAGGAAGCATTGGATCTAGGTGTACCCACCACAGGTATCGGTGAAGCGGTGTTTGCCCGCGCGCTGTCCTCTTCCCTTGCTCAGCGACAGGCTGTTCAGGAGACGGGCTTGCCGTCCGGCCATGTCGTTGACTTGAACGCCCTTGGCGTGGACAAGGATCAGTTCGTGGAGGACGTTCGCCGTGCGCTTTACGCCTCCAAGCTGGTCGCCTACGCGCAGGGCTTCGATGAGATTACCGCGGGCTCACAAGAGCACGGTTGGGACATCAAGCCGCAAGACTTAGCGACGATTTGGCGGGGAGGTTGCATCATCCGCGCGAAGTTTCTCAACCGGATTACGGAGGCCTACAACAACGATCCGGAGTTGCCATCGCTGTTGCTCGATCCGTACTTCCGCGGTGAGCTGGAGAACGGCTTGATTGACTCTTGGCGTCGCGTCGTAGTGGTGGCAACTCAGCTGGGCCTGCCCATCCCGGTCTTTGCCTCCAGCCTGTCCTACTACGACTCCTTGCGTGCACAGCGTCTCCCCGCTGCACTGATTCAGGGACAGCGCGACTTCTTCGGTGCTCACACGTACAAGCGCGTGGACATGGAAGGCACCTACCACACCAATTGGTCTGGTGACCGCGAAGAAGTGTCCTACTAAGGCGGTTTGGGTTCACGTAAGCACCGGAGGAGATACTAGACTTTCTCCGGTGCTTACGTTTGCCCAGCTGGGACTACCATCCCCCATTGTTAGTGTTCTGAAGAAACAGGGCATCACGGAACCTTTTCCTATTCAGGCCGCGGCAATTCCTGACATTCTTGCTGGCAAAGACGTTCTTGGACGAGGGCCGACTGGCTCCGGTAAAACCTTTAGTTTTGGACTGCCCATGCTCAGTCTGCTGGCTGGTGCGCCATCGCGCCCGTGTAAGCCGCGTGGCTTGATTCTTGCACCAACCCGCGAGTTAGCGGCACAGATCCGGCAGCGTTTGGATGATCCCGCGGCAGCACTCGGTCTGCGTGTTATTGAAGTTGTTGGCGGTGTGAATATCAACAACCACATCCGTTCCCTGGCCTCTCCTGTTGATCTTCTTGTGGCCACACCAGGTCGCGCCCAGGACCTGATTAATCAAGGGAAGCTCGACTTTTCAGCTGTAGAGATTACGGCTATCGACGAAGCCGATCAGATGGCGGACATGGGCTTCCTCCCCCAGGTGCGGAAACTCCTTTCTGAAACTCCGCAGCGTGGCCAACGGTTGTTGTTTTCTGCGACGCTGGATGGGGACGTCGATAAGCTTGTGCATCAATTCATGCACGACCCGGTGACTCATTCGACCGCGCCTGTGCAAGCGGCGGTGGATTCGATGGAGCATTATCAGCTGCTCGTGGGAACACGCGAGGCACGAAACGACATCGTGCCCTACATTGCGGCGCGTGATGGAAAAACTGTCATGTTCATGCGCACGAAACATGGTGTTGACCGGCAAGTGAAGAAGCTTCGTCGGGTGGGTATCAATGCGTTTCCGCTGCACGGTGACAAAGGACAGGGTGCCCGCACGCGTGCGATCGAAGGTTTTGCGGACGGATCCATCCCGGTCCTTGTGGCTACCGACATCGCAGCGCGTGGCATTGATATTTCTGATGTCTCACTCGTCGTGCATATCGATCCGCCCGCGGAGCACAAGGCGTATCTTCATCGCGCTGGGCGGACAGCGCGTGCTGGAACCTCCGGCACAGTAGTCACCTTGGTTATGGATGACCAACGTAAAGAATTTGATCAGTTACTCCGCAAAGCTGGTGTAAACGCGACCAAGGTTCAAGTCAGCGCAGGAGATACAAAACTAGCTAAAATTACGGGAGCGAGAAAGCCCACCGGAAACCCACTGCCCCCACCGGGTCAGAAGGCTAAGGCAGGACAATCCTCGTCACCCAACCACCGGTCGGCGCGCGGCAACAAACGTCGACGCGGGGGCAACCAATCTAACCGCTCAGGCGCACGCCGCCAGAAAAGGAGTTCAGGGCGCAACACACGCGGCAACAACCGCTCCTTTTAGCGCCTCAGCCCATGGACATTCTCATATCCATACTCGCACTATTGGGCTTTGTTTTGCTCACGGCCTCAACTGGTCTTTTCGTCGCCATTGAATTCGCTATGACGGGCTTGGAACGCTCTGTGCTTGAAGCCCATGTCCAAGAAAAAGGCGATAAAACAGCCAAGGCCGTTCAACGCGACCACTCGAACCTTTCCTTCGTGCTCTCTGGGGCACAGCTAGGCATCACCCTCACTACCTTGGCCACGGGTTTTTTGGCAGAACCTGTTTTGGCCCAATTCTTCGGGCCCGCACTGCAACTCGTTGGCCTGAATGAATCTGCATCACGCGCAGTGGCTATCGTACTGGCGCTCATTGTGGCCACTATTCTCTCCATGGTTTTTGGTGAGCTCGTGCCCAAGAACATCGCCATCACCAATCCCCTGGCCACCGCACGTTTTGTGGTGCCACCGGTGAATGCTTTTAACACCGTCTTCACTTGGTTTATTAGGTCCATGAACGCATCAGCCAACTGGTTCGTGCGCAAGATGGGCATCGAGCCGGCTGATGAGTTGGCCTCTGCACGCTCCGGCCCTGAACTCGGCGCGATGGTGCGCAGTTCTGCCCAGGCGGGAGGTTTAGATAAAGAGACCGCACGGATGATTGATCGCTCCCTCCAGTTCGGTGAGACCACTGCGGAAGAAGTGATGACACCGCGGTCCACCATCGATTCCCTCGATGCGGAGGACACAGTCAGTGACCTCATTGCTCTGGCCATGGAAACGGGTCACTCCCGCTTCCCGGTCCGCCGCGGAGATCTGGATGACACGATCGGGCTTGTTCACATCAAGGACGCCTTTTCAGTCGACCGTGACCTGCGTGCTACCACCAAGGTAGAAGACCTGGCTAAGCCGATTGCCACTGTGCCGGGCACCCTGGATGGTGATGCCGTGCTCAACCAAGTTCGTTCCGCAGGTTCTCAGGTTGTCCTGGTTGCTGATGAGTACGGCGGGACCCAAGGTTTGGTCACTATTGAAGATGTTGTGGAGGAGATCCTCGGCGAGGTGTATGACGAATACGATGACCGCGAATCAGAGCGAGATTTTCAGCGATTCGGCTCCTCGTGGGAGGTGTCCGGGCTCGTGCGTCTGGACGAATTGAGTGAGCGCATCAGCTACCTTGCCCCCGACGGGCCTTATGAAACGCTGGGCGGTTTGATCATGTTCGCACTAGGTCGCATTCCCGAGGTTGGGGACACGGTGGTACTGCCACGGAATGACCAGGAGGTCCATGAGGATTTTGAAACTGGCAATGCGGGCGCCTGGATCGCCCGTGTCACCCAGATGGATGGGCGTCGCCTGGATAAGGCGATTCTTACCCCCATCTCCCATGCGGAGGTTGCGAGGTACCAGTCATGAGCCTTGGTGTAGCAACAATTCTTATCGTTGTTTTGCTTGCGGCAAACGCTTTCTTCGTTGCCGCTGAGTTCGCCCTGGTATCTTCCCGTCGTGATCGCCTCGAATCGATGATCGCCCAAGGCAAGACGGGTGCGAAGAGAGCCCTCGACGCTTCGGAGCATCTTTCTCTCTATCTCGCCGGTGCCCAGTTTGGTATTACCATCGCATCGCTGATCCTGGGTAAGGTCGCTGAACCTGCCATCGCCCACTTCCTGGAGCGTCCATTTGAGTTCATTGGCGTGCCAGACAACTTGGTGCACCCACTATCCTTCGTCATCGCGCTGCTGTTCATCACCGTTTTGCATATTATCTTCGGCGAGATGGTGCCCAAGAACGTGGCCATCGCAGGGCCTGAAACCCTGGCGGTATGGCTCACACCCGCGATGGATCTGTGGGTGAAGGTCACACGACCGCTGATTTACTGCCTGAACGAAATCGCGCGCCTCACGCTCCGTATGTTCGGCATTGAACAACGTGATGAACTTGATGCCACTGTGGACCAGGAACAGCTGGCTTCCATGATCCTGGAGTCACGTGAAGAAGGTTTGCTTGATGCGGAGGAAACTCTGCGTTTGGCTAATGCACTGAAATCGGAATCGCGCAACCTCAAAGAAGTGATGATCCCGATCGACCAACTGGTCACGCTCCCCTACTCGCGTGCTGGTATTCCATTGTCTGTTCTGGAGAACGCGGTGCGCGAAACAGGTTACTCCCGCTTCCCAGTAGAGGGCGCGGGTGGCGCCTTGGTGGGATACCTTCACGTCAAGGATGTGCTGGATTTGTTGGGCACAGATGAATCTGGTGTCACGGACCCCGTCATTCCCTACAACCGCGTGCGCAGACTGAGCATTGTGGATGGTTCGGGCAGCCTCGACGATGCGTTGACGGCCATGCACCGGCGTTCTGCCCACATGGCTCAGGTGCGCGATAATGGCGAGCTCGTTGGAGTGCTTGCGCTCGAAGATCTCATCGAGGAATATGTGGGCACTGTGACGGACTGGACGCACGAGGAAGACTAGTGGAGTTTGTTGTTCTCCCCCGCGCACAGTGGGAAGCTGCCGCGGAGGCACATGAAGCTCGCGCACGCCAGTGGATTGAGCCGAACCTTCAGCGCCGAGCGCGGGGAGAAAAACATCCAATCTGGGACTTCATCTTCGAGTATTACGCTGTCCGCCCTACGCATTTGTATCGCTGGCACCCAGGGGTAGGCGTAGCTTTGGCGGATGCAGCTGATGCCCCGTATTCCCAATGGCGTGATTACTCAATCAGTAGCGATGGAACTGTCTGTGTGGATGTCTCGAGCTTTGTAGCGCATCGTGGAGCGAGTCTGTCCAAAACGTTAGAGTTGCTCATTGCGATGGAGAGCAACCGCGAGCAGTTTGATTGTTTCGGGCTGCATGAGTGGGCGATGGTGTACCGTTCCAAGGAACCGCGACATGATCTTCCTCTACGTTTGGGCTCCGCCGGGACAGCTGAGGTGGTGGAATCGCACACGCTTAAGTGCACGCACTTTTATGCGTATCGCTTTTTCACCCCACCGGCAAAGCCGTTGAACCTCACCGTTTTGAGCAATGATTCGCGTCCTGCCCATGATCAGTGTGCCTGTCTCCACACCGGGATGGACTTGTTCAAATGGGCTTTCAAAGCAGGCCCGCTCATCCCAGGCTCGTTACTCCTAGACTGTCTCGAGCTAGCCATGGATATACGCCTGTTGGACATGGAAGCCTCACCCTATGATTGCCGGCCACTTGGCTATGGAGTCGTACCCATCGAGACGGCTGAGGGGAAAGCGGAGTACGTGGCAAAGCAACGGGCTTTTTCGGAGCGGGCTGAACCATTGCGACACCAGCTCGTGTGCTTCTACGAGCGCGCGCTTTCAAGCGGTAAAGTTTAGGGCGGAAACTAACTTCACGAAAGGGACCGCCAGATGGGACGCCACTCCTCGGGGAAGCATCACTACGCGCTGTCGAAGGGGGCCACCGCCTTCGTGGTGTTGATTGCGATTCTTGGGCTTCTGGCTGCGTATATGTTTTCTAACCGTGGCAAAACAGGCGATGAGCATAGTGCCGATGGTGCGGATGAGCAGTCGTGTGTCGCGGGGGATCTCTCACTGCCAGTCGCCGCGTCGTCGGAGAAGGTGGGACGCATGCTTATCGACGCTTACGTGGAGACTCACCCCGTCGTCCGCGACTACTGTGTGCGCCCAGTTTATGTAGACCAGCTAGAGGACGCGGCGGTGTACGTTGCGCCTAATACTTCCATCTCCCACGCGGAGTTAGACGACGCTGGACGTGCTGCGGCAACGAATGAGCCGTTAACCGTTGCGTCCTTCCACGCGGGACTTGCTGGTTCGACGGAGGTCAAGCCGGAGACCGTGGATTTGGCTACGGTTGATTTCCCCACTGGCGATCAGCCGGAAGCCTCAGCCCTCGTGGCCGCAAAGTTGGCCCCATCCGAGGGTGAGGCCGTTGCCGTATTAACCGATAATCGTATTGCCTCCACGGCAGATGCCCAATTGAATTCCACGCGACTCATCGCCACTGCAGAGAACGCAGTTCCGGAAGGATTCAAATTCAGCCGCGTCGAGGGAGCCGATATTGTCTATTCCGCCATTCCTTTGACCACGTCCGACAACGTCACCGAGGACCAAGTTCGTGCCGGCCAAGCCTTTGCTGATACCACCGGCAAGCTTTTTACCGGCGATGGCGCAGCCAAGCTGCCGGTCATTGGCGAATCAGTCTGGGCTGCTGCCCTGCCTGAGGGAAGCCGTATCAAGACTGGCGGGGGCGGCACTCACAAAGCTGAAGCAGTGACCACTGCACCAGCATCTGCCGCAGATACCCTCTTTGTTCTGGATACTTCTTCTGGCATGGTCAGCTATGCCTCTGCTGCCGAGGACGGTATTGCCCAAGCTGCGGAGAAGCTTGCTGACAAAGGACACCGCGTTGGCCTGTGGAACTACTCCTCTCCCCTGACGCCCGGTGTGACCAACGGCTACCGCCAGAACCTTGCGATGGTGGTTAATAATGGCTACGAAATCGGCACCGTGGTCAGCCGATTCCTCAATGGTGGCAGCCCGCAAACCCATGAGGTTGTCCTGGCAGCGCTTGCATACGCTCAAGAAGTTGCAAGCACTGATAACCCAGTGCGCATCGTTCTGATTACCTCTGGCACCACTGATGCTTCCACTCCAATTACAGATGCCATCAAACAAGCTGAAACATCCAACGTTGAGCTGTCTGTCGTCCATGTAGGTGGCGGCGAGCAAGACGAGGAGCTTGCCTCTGGCGCACAGTCCGCTACGGTCGCTGCCGATGCTGAGGCACTGCCTAAAGCTATCGTCGATGCTGCTGCCGTGCGCTAACTTTTCCAGGACGCTTCTCCGATAAGAAGGCAAGCCGCCCCCCAACACCGAGAGTGTGTGAGGCACAAATGGATGAGGTCTTTGTACACTCACCCCCTAACCAAACGAAACCTGCTATCCCAGTGAGATAGCAGGTTTGTTCTGGAAGATTTAGGACTCTAGGAGCTACGGCGACGGCGACGATCAGCCAGCTCGTCCAGAGCAACCACGTTGCCGGAATCTTCGGTGGACTCGACGTTTCCGATGCGCTCGGACGGGAAGGCAGAGATCGTTCCGGTGAGTTCCTTGACGATCTGCGGGACAGCGATGGCGAACACGCCTTGTCCACCACCGAGCAAGTCGATGATCTCATCATTGCTACGGCATTCGTAGACCGTTGTCCCGTCAGACACCAGGGTGATTTCGGAGATCTCACCAACGCCACGGTCACGCAGATTGTCCACAGCGAGGCGAATATTCTGCAGGGAGATACCGGTATCCAGTAGGCCCTTCACGATCTTGAGGACAAGAATGTCTTTGAAGGAGTACAGGCGCTGGGAGCCTGACCCCGTTGCATTACGGATGGAGGGGCGCACAAGGTCGGTGCGGGCCCAGTAGTCGAGCTGGCGGTACGTGATGCCGGCAACCTGGCAAGCGATAGGCACACGGTAGCCGACCTCATCGGAGGGACCCAGATCAAACAGGGTCTCCTGGACTGGGGCCTCGATCTCGCCGTTGGTGGCGGAGGTGTCAAACGTACTCACGTAATTACTCCCATGAAGTGTCAAATAGGGCGCACTAGTTATTAAATGCCAAGCTTAAGCTTCGGTCAAGACTGCGACGAACAACACGCCGTAACTTCAACCTCTACTTTAAGTTTAGACTAATCTTGCACCATTGTCATCTTAAATCACAATAATATCGTTCGTACCTTTAATCACATTGGTTAACAGAGGTTACAGGGAAGCATGTCTCGTGCGGAGTAGGTGGAAATTGTCACTCCCCTGGTTGATCAAAACCGAGATCGCCTTCCTCAACACCAAGATCGCGCATGAGCTGCTGGAAGTCAGCATCAGCCTGGGCGTCTCCGCTTGCGGATTCGGGGTGGTCTTGCGGCTGGGTGTCCGTGTCAAGCTGGACATCGAAGTAATCAACGGCGTCTTCTGGAGATAACCAGATAGAAGCTTGATTGACTACCAGCTCATCTACCTCGATGGGAAGATCCATCATCGAAGCAATGACGAACAAGTCAGATGGGCGACAATCAATTTCCGTGCCATTGTCCATGGTGATTTGCCCCATGAACACGCCGTTGTAGTAGCTACTAATCTCGAGGGCAGAAATGCCATTAGCCGATTGCTCGATGATCTCTACCAGCACATCGTGAGTATCCGGGCGCTTTGGCTCCCATTCGGCAATCCGGCCGACCAACTGCGCTCCCTCAACGGGTGGTAGCCAGACGGGAAGGAATCTTTGGCGTTCCTCCCAAAGCAGAACGGCGCACAAGAAGTTCTCCGGTCCAATGGGAAAAACGCCGCAAAGTCTGACAGGAATAGTGCTCATAGAGCTACTACCTACCGTTTGAGCGGCGAAGCTCGTTCTTCACCAAAGAAGTATTCAGCGCAAGAATTTGGCTCATCATGTTCTGTGCCATCTCCTCAGCTTCCTGTGCAGCCGAGGCTTTGCCAGATTTTGCCAAAGGTTGGGTCACACTAGTGATCAGATCAGCCTGGCGCACTGCCGCTTGGCGCAATGTCTTGATATGGCGCTGATCCACACCAAACTGGGACAAGCCATGAACGGCTGATAAAACGCGGACATCATCGACAGAGAAAAGGCCCGAAGAATCGGGGCTAATCAGACCATCCTTGATGCAAGAATCAACCAATGCAGGCTCGCACTTGGCTTGTTCCGCCAACATGTCATCAGAAAAACGTGCTGGTGCCTGGGATGCAAGGCTATCTGTGGTGTAGATCTGCTCCGCAGGCTGCCCAGGGACAAGAGCTGCCACTGCGCCATTGTCCATGGCTTCAAGCTGTTCACGGATGACCTTCAGCGGTAGATAGTTATCGCGCTGGGTCACCAGAATGTACCGCAGGCGCTCCACATCCGCGTCCGTAAAACGGCGGTATCCGGATTGGGTGCGCTCTGGGGAAATTAAGCCCTCTGACTCCAAGAATCGGATCTTTGACACCGTGACATCCGGGAATTCCTCACGCAAACGTTTAATCACCACGCCGATAGACATGGTTTTCATGCCCGTGCGGGGGGCTTGCGATGCGGGGGTAGTCTTCCGGATTGCGCTCACGGCGTTTAATTCACCTTGCAGGGGGGCTAGGGGTACAACAAAGTCGCCTCTAAAGTGGCGGATGCGGATACGTGGCTTAGGCGTTTTCCGCGATGAATACGAGACGGAACTTGCCAATCTGAATCTCATCACCTGTGGACAGGGCCTGAGAGTTACGCGGCTCACGGTTGACGTAGGTGCCGTTGAGCGATCCGACATCCACAACCTCGAACTCACCCGCGTTACGGCGGAACTCTGCGTGACGGCGGGAAACAGTCACGTCATCGAGGAAGATGTCGGCCTCCGGGTGGCGGCCGGCGGTGGTGGTGTCCTGGTCCAACAGGAAACGTGCACCAGCATTCGGGCCACGCTTCACTACGAGCAGGGCTGCGCCCTCAGGCAGGCCTTCAACGCCGCCTACGTTCTCAGAGGCGGTAGCTCCCGTCTCCATCTCCTTCAGAAGATCGGCACGGAATACCGAAGTGGTTTCTACCTGTGCCTCCGGCGTACCGGTTTTCTCGCTCATGTCTTCTCCTGACGCTATCGACGGAATTAAACTTACCGAACAAATTTCAGTACAAAATTTAGTCCACGATCATCATACCGGCATCTTGGACCACTGCGAGTTAGAACCAGTTGAGTCGCAGAGTTTTCCCAGTCTTACCTGGAAAGAAGCACGTGCGACACGCTAATTCGATGCCGCTTCCCTACCTGAATATGTTGGCGATGCCCGAAATAACGGAGTTGCCACCGCCTGACAACGGATTGTCCGAGACCATGTACGTCCACGTTGCACTGGGGCGCTTCCAGCCGGCGTCTGCCATGTGGGCCCCGGCGGCGTCGATAAGCACGCTATTAAACGTCTCTACAGCCTGCTCAACAGCTCGATTGGCCAGGTCTTTGAATTCGCGTACCGCAATGCGGTGGTACTCCGTCAGTGGGGTCTCACGCGCAATGGCGCGCAAGTGAATGGATTCGCGTACCTCATCCATGTGTGCCAGATGCTCCGACCACTCATCATCTAAGTGGAAGAGCATGATCTCTCGGGCGGCTTGCTCTAGGACTTCTTGGTTGATTCCGGCGGCCTTGAGCTCGGTGGCACGTTCCGGACTGCGCTGTGCTAGTTCCTCCCAGGCGCGATTGGTGTCAAGGAGAGTGTTCCGGCGTTCATCAATAATTGCGCGGTGGTCAGCCAAAAGCTGGTTGTATTTCCACGTCTGCGCATGAATTTCCAACAACTGACCTTCGGTGACACGCTGGCAATGAGCGATGAAATCGCGCACTCGCTTGGTATCAATCTGTCCATTCTCATCAGGCTGCGCAGTGATCTGCTCACCGGCACCACCTGCGGTGACAATGTCATCTTCGAGGGAGACAAAGAACAGGCTTAGTCCCGGATCGCCCTGGCGACCAGCGCGGCCACGCAACTGGTTGTCTAGTCTTGCTGTGCGGTGACGTGCGGTGCCGATCACAGCTAGGCCACCGAGTTTCACAACGGCATCACGGTCAGACTCATCAGCACCACCCAAGCGAATATCTGTACCGCGACCTGCCATTTGGGTGGATACAGTTACCCGGCCGAGATCGCCGGCCTCGGCAACGATGCGCGCCTCTTCCTCATCGTTCTTCGCGTTAAGCACGTTGACGGTAATCCCCTGGGACTCAAGTGCTTCCGCGAGCGCTTCCGATTCGGCGACATCATGTGTACCCACCAACACTGGCTGGCCGGTGGAATGGATGTAGGCGATCTCCCTCACCAGAGCTTTGAACTTATCGTCCATGGTGGCGTAGATCCGATCAGCCTCATCAAAACGCTGCAATGGCTTCGCGCGTTCGATCGTGGAAACGCCAAGGTCATAAAACTGGTGAAGCTGATCCGTGGCTTCTACCGCAGTGCCCGTCATGCCACACACCAGCGGGTAGCGGCGCATAAGTGCCTGAAGTGTGATGGAATCGAGGATCCGTCCGCCTTCGGAAACATCCAGGCCTTCCTTCGCTTCGACAGCGGCTTGCAGGCCATCAGGCCAACGCTGCAGCTCAGCGACGCGGCCGCGCGAGGCATCCACGAGGTTGATCTTGCCGTCCTGCACGATGTAATGAACATCGCGGATCAACAAGGCCTTTGCGTGCAAAGCAAGGTTGACACGCACGAGGATCGTGCCAATGTTCTCATCGGAATACAGCGAATCAATTCCAAGAGATTTCTCCACCTTCGCCGCACCATTATCGGTAAGGAAGACATTCCTGCGGTCCGAATCAATGGTGTAATCCTTCCCTTCAACCAGGTGAGATACAGCCTCAGTGATCTGGCCGGTCGCCTGCTCCCCCGGCTTTGAGCCGGCGAGGACGAGGGGGACCAAGGCTTCGTCGACAAGCACACTGTCTGCTTCATCGACGAGCGCCACATCGGCGGGCAGCTGGACTATCTGGCTGCGGTGCGTGATCTGGTTGTCGCGGAGATGATCAAAGCCAATCTCAGCGACAGGCGCGTACACAATGTCACTCCTGTACGCACTCACTCGATCTTCGCGTGACGACGCCTCGGTGACCGACGCCACCGACAAACCAAAGAACTCCACGAGCGGCCGCATCCATTCCGCATCACGGGCGGCGAGGTAGTTGTTCACCGTGATGACGTGGACTCGCTTACCGGTGAGCGCGAAACCCGTGGCAGCCATGGCACCTACGAGAGTCTTACCTTCACCGGTGGCCATCTGAATGACATCGCCTTCGAGCAGGCGAAGCACAGCCTGGTTCTGCACCTCGAACGGGGTCATACCGAGCGTGCGGGTCGAGGCAACGGTGAGCAATGCCAGGAACTCCGGCTTCTTCTGGATTTCCCCGTTAACAACAGTCCTCCGCACCGCCTCAGCGATCTGCGCGTCACTGTACTGCTCGTATCCAGCGATCAGCGCGTGCGCCTGCGCCACAATGCCTTTCGACTTCTTGTTGTTGCGCTCGGCGGTTGAGCCCATAGCTTTCCAGAACCAGTCAAACTTGCTCATGGGACAACTTTACGTGACCAGCCGATTACGTCTATCAACCCCCCGTGGGGTAATCTATCGGACGTTCGATGCGAGCAAGCTACACGCTTGCAATTAACGCCGAATAACGGGCTGTGGCGCAGTTTGGTAGCGCACCACACTGGGGGTGTGGGGGTCGCAGGTTCAAATCCTGTCAGTCCGACAAAATCTTTTCGGGGGCTTGTATTCCATTTGAAAAGCTCTTCTTTGATGAAGAATAGTTCGTTTCCAGAGATCGGTATTGCAGGAGTGAAGCGAACTAACTGTCCGATTCGATGACGCGGTAATTAGCCCCGTTGACGTACTTGGACGTTGCACGCTTTGCGGCGAGGAGGCCAATGAAACCAAAAGCCCACACTGCGATGACGGCGAGCCAACCGATCCTGAAGGATTCCCAGGTGTAGTTGCTGCCGTGGGAGGTGGCGTCAAGGAGGAAACCAACACAGGGCGCGGCGATCATGGTGGCTACGAAACCGCCCATGTTGGCCAGTCCGGTGCCGGTTGCAAGGATCTTGCGATCAACTTCCTCGCGGACAGAGTCGAAGCCGAAGTTGGACTTGGCGCCGAGAGCGGCCATCAAGATGTTCAACACAATGACTGCCCAGAAGGCAGGCGGATTGGTGGGCAACAGGAATGCAACCCACACCACAAGATCCATGACTGCGATGACAGCCACAACATTGATGCGGTTGCGCCCAGTACGGGCGGAGATCATGCCCATGAGCGGGCCGGCGAAAATCACAGCGGCGGTGTTGATCACCAGCACGGCACTCGCCTGAGCGGGGCTGAGTCCTAGACCCAATGTCATCAGTGGCATCCCCCAGAGAAGGGTAAAGATGCACTGGTGCATGAGTCCGGTCCAGTGAGTGAAGAAGCCTTGCCAGCACACCGGATGTGTCAGGACCATTTTCAAGGTTTGACCGATAGTAAGACGCTCCGATTCGGTGCTGCGGTGGGCGTTCTTGTCTTTGCGGGCCCCGGGGGCGTCGGCAAGTGCGACGACGCCCACGATAGCGATGATGAGGCCCGCTGTACTGATGGATAGGAACGCAGGAACCCACCCGGCGGCATGCAGGATGGCAAGAAAGGGCACGGCGGAGATGAACTGCCCCAGCTGCCCTAGGCCGGCGGTGAGCTGCGTAAACAGCGGAGTCAGACGCAAGGGGAACCACAACGGCAACAGGCGCATTGCTCCCAAGAAAGCTGTGGCATCGCCCGCACCGATGAACACACGTGCGGCGACGGCGAGTGGGTACGAGGTTGTGAAAGCGATGATCACTTGGCCGATGGCCATGATGAGCGCGCCTGCGACCATTGTCTTCTTGGGGCCAATGCGGTCAATGATGATGCCGGTAGGGATCTGCGCCAGTGCATAGACACCGACCTGAACAGCGGTAAACACTGCCAACTGCGAAGCATTGATGTGGAAGCGATCAAGAGCCTCCACGCCTGCAACACCGAGGGAGGTACGGCCGACGATGGCGACGACGTACGTCAGCAAAGCCGCCACCCACACGACAAGCGCGCGAGCAGTCAGCTGCTCACGCGGGTTCTTTGGTGTGGAGTCTGAGGTTTGGCTCCGTGGTGTCTCTTGTTCGCGAGTTTGACGCTGTTTTTTCACGCGTCTCATGCTAGACCTTGCTATCACCCTGCGTACGGGCGGGTCGTTCCTCCCCTTTTGGGGTAGTCCGAGTTTCATGCTCCGGAAAAACCTGCCGGTGAGACACACTTCTATCCGTGGATCTGTTACTCACGTACCTCGCAGTCGTTTTTGGCTGCGGTCTCATCGCGTGGGCAGTGCGTCTGCCACCGCTCATTGGATTCCTCGCTGCTGGTTTTGCGCTCAACGCGATGGGTGTTGAGCATGTTGCGGCGCTTGATCTTTTCGCCGATATCGGTGTAACCCTCATGCTTTTTGCCATTGGTCTGCGCCTGGATCTGAAGGCACTGACAGATAAGGCGATGTGGCTTACAGCAACCAGTCACGTGCTTCTCATGACGGTGGTCGGTGCCGGTTTCATTACCGGCCTCGGGGCTCTTGGCGCATTTGGCCCCACCACTTTTGAGGTGGCAGTTGATATTGCCCTTGTGTTGAGCTTCTCAAGCACCATTGTGGTGATCAAGATCCTGCAGGACCGCGGTGATGAGCAAGCACTGTACGGCAATATCTGCATCGGCGTGCTGATCATGCAGGACATCCTTGCTGTTGCCTTCATGAGTGTGCTCCGCGGCCAGCCGCCACACTTAGCTGCCCTGCTCCTTATCCCCATCGTTCCGTTGCTCGCATTGACAACGCGTCGTTGGTACAAACTTGGCCACGGCGAACTCGGTGCACTTTTTGGCATCGTCATGGCGCTGCTCCCCGGCTACGCGCTCTTCGAATTGGTCGGTCTCTCCGGAAGCCTCGGTGCCCTAATCATGGGTGTTGTCCTCTCCCGCTCCCCTGGCGCGGAACAACTGAGCCATTCGCTGTTCACGCTGAAGGAGCTGTTGCTGGTCGGCTTCTTTGTCAACATTGGCTTCCTCGGGTTGCCTACGTGGGAAAACGTTATCGATGCTGGCTTGCTGCTCCTGTTGCTACCGTTCCAAGCCGTCGCCTACTGGGCAATTTTGTGGCTTCTCGGCTTGCGTAACCGTACTTCGGTGCTTACTGCGCTCCTATTAGCGAACTACTCCGAGTTCGCACTCATCATTGCGACACTCGGTGTTGAGGATGGCTGGCTCGACCAACGTTGGCTGCTTTCCCTTGTGCTCGCGGTATCGATGAGTTTTGTTATCTCCGCAATTCTTAACCCACAAAGTGTTTCCCGTGCTGCCCATTTGGCTAAGCGTTTGCCCACGCGTCCGCCGCATAAGACGCACCCAGAGGATCGTCCTATCGAACTTGGCGACGCCCACGCGCTCGTCCTCGGTGTCGGCCGACTCGGTTTAGCCTGCTACGCCGAACTAAGTGAGGTGTACGGCGCAAAGGTCCTTGGTGTTGAGCATGACCCGGCACGTGTGCGACACCTCCAGGAACGTGGCTACAACGTTGTTGAAGGCGATGCGACGGATATTGATTTCTGGGAGCGCGTCAAAGACAGTCACCAGATCGACATGATCATGCTGC
>NZ_JRNG01000055.1:0-12567 GCF_000759055.1 Corynebacterium tuscaniense DNF00037
ACCCCCAACACCACCCACCCCTACGGAGCCATGACACTGCTCTACAGCAGATAAACGACACTCCCCATGTCGAAAGCCAGCAACAGCTGGTCTTTCGCCATGCCCAAAAACAGCAATTAACTGCTGGGGTAAGTAGCAACCTAGTTCGCGGCGTCTTTGACCACCGTGATCTGCCAACCGGCGTTCTGGTTTTGAACGAAGTCCTTTACACCGTGGCCGTTGTCAGCAGCCCACTGCGGAATGGACTCAGTTGCCTGGGTGCAGTCGAAATCAATGATAAGCTCCTCACCCGAATCCAGCTCGGAGATCGCTTGCTTGGCCTCAATCAGCGGGAATGGGCACACATCCCCCAGGGTGTCCAGGACGTATCGGCCACCGCCCAGCGGACGTGCGGTGGTGTCTTGTTTCGGCTTGGTCTTCAGCGCGACACCTCCGGAGGCGGACACGATGTTGAATGCCGGTGCGGCTTCCTCCGCTTCAGTTTTGTCGGACGCAAGCCCAGCAAGCTCAGGGTCACTGATGGACTCATCCGTGGTGTATACACCCGCGTCAGCAGAGCCCTGCTTCACGCCGGATGGCTTCAGCCACAGCTTGGCACCGACGTACACGCCTGCTGCGATAAATGCCATGGCTACCCAGCCCTGGTAGCTGAATAGAGAAGTCTGAACCATGCCGTTGCCCACGGTGCATCCACCGGCCAGGGACGCGCCAACCCCCATGCCGATGCCGCCGATGACTGCGCGCACTGATGTACGCCCGTCGGGGACGCGGAGACGGAACTCGCCGGAAGCTTTTGCAGCAATGTAAGAACCAACCAGTATGCCCAGAACTAGCAGGGTGCCCCAGTTGAAGTATTCAGTTTCACCGGTAGTGATGTAGCTGGTCAGATGCGCCGACGGTGTAGTGATGCCCAGGCCATCATTTCGTCCGGTAGCGGCGGACAGCGGCCATGCGAGCACGCCAAGAAGCCCGATCGCGGCACCAGCGGTGTACGGATGCAGTGGCTTGCGGTACCACGGCTGCTCCAGCGTCACCTTCGGGTTGGCAGCATCGCGGGCAAGGTAGAGCTGCGCAAGATAAGCAGTGCCCAGAGCCAGTGGGATAGCAAACCACCATGCGGAGATTCCGAAGGTCTGCGGCAAAGTAGTCCACCCCGTGTCCCATTCTTTCAGCTTGTCATTGAAACCAGAGAGGAAGCCACTTTTCATCGCGGACGCAGACAACCCGTAGAAGAGTAGTGCAAACCATGAACCAACCAGCCCTTCACCGGAGCGATACCAAGTACCTGAGGCGCAACCACCGGCAAGGATGATCGCCATACCAAAGATGAAGCCACCAACAGCAACAGCGATGGGGGCGAAAGTACGGTACTCCGGTGAAATCACACCGAGCGATGTCAAAGCGGCAAGACCGATCGCGTGTACCGCAACGACGATAAAGAATGCGACGAGCCCGCGCCCCTGCTTTTGCAAGAAGACGTCACGCAGCATGCCCGTCACGCAGAATCGTCCGCGTTGCATCACCACGCCGAGGGCGACACCCACTGCTAAACCAGTAAGAATCATGGAAGCCTCCAGTGTTTCTGTTGAACTAATAAAACACTGGAGAGTCTACAAAGCACATACAGCTCTGTCTATAGCGACCCTTCGCCTAGCGGACAATGCTGTCTGTAAAAGGATAGAAAACCATGCCTGAACAGGCACTAACGCCAATGAATAAAAAGAAGGCCCGCTCGGCAAAACGCCGAACGGACTCGCTTGTACTACTTAAACCGAAACGCAGGTTTAGTTCGCGCCGTTGATGCGGGTGGTCGGGTGAACATAACCGGTTTCCTCCCATGGACGCGGCAACACAAGGTCGTCGCCGTAGGGGCTGGAAGCTGCGGCCAACTTGGAGTTAATCTCCGTCACTGGGTGGCCATCACCCGGGGTGTGTGCAGGCCACGCCGGGTTAATCTTGGTGATGTTGTCAACGTCTTTAGCCATGTACATCATTCTTTCACGCCAAGGCCAAAAACGCACGTAGAATCACCCCCGCAATGACTACGTTCCCTGAAGCGCTCGCTGATTTCACCGACGAAGAGCTCCGCACGCTCATTCTTCTGCGCCCGGAGGCGTTCTATCCTGCGCCTCCGTCCATCGCGTCGCTGGCCACTCGGCTCGCACTCCCGGGTTCCGCTGCGCGCGCATTACACCAGCTCTCCACCCCCGCTATCGTCCTCTTGGAGCGTCTCGGGGATGCGGGTGCTGAGTTCGCTCCGTTCGACGCGACTGAAGCAGACCTCACTCCCCTCCGTGAACGCGCACTCATCTACGGCCCCGATAATGCCGTGCGCGTTGCCCCCGGCGTGCTCAGCGCCATGCCCCAGGGCTGGCGCGTGGCGGAGACCGCGCCGGATGATGTGGAAGAGCTCGTGGCCGGCCTCACCCCCGCTGAACGACGCGTACTGGTCACACTGTCCGTTTCCGGTGGCCAGGGAACTACAAAGGCAGCTGCACCCGATGCGGACCCGAACACACCAATTGCCACACTCATTGCCAAAGGCCTGCTCGTCCGCGCGAACTCCACGACGGTGCGCCTCCCCCGCCCAGTGCGCGACGTTCTCCGCGGCTATCCGCCGCGCAGCTTCCCTATGGAGGAACCGGTAACACCGGAGGTCGACCAAAGCGACGCGGATAAGGCAGCAACAACCCAGGGCCTTGATGCAGTGCGTCAGCTCCGCCAGCTCATCACGTCTTTTTTGCAGGAACCCATCCCGCTGAACAAGGACGGTTCCGTCGGCGTTCGCGCGCGGACGAACCTGAGCAAAAAGCTCGGCTTCGATCCGGCGCTTCTCATCACCATCGGTGAATCCGCCGGTCTCATCGGCCGCGGCAACGTGGATGACGTGGATGTTCTCGGCGCCACGCGGGATTCCCTGACGTGGTTGGATGCAACGTTGTCGGATCAGTGGGCGATTCTTCTTGCTGGCTGGGCCGCGTCCCCATGGCGGCTGGACACGGATGCGAAGCTGCTGTCGCCTGAGATGCGCTCGCCAGACGCACGAACAAATCGGCTCACCGTCCTGCGCCAGGCCGGCAATGTGCAGCGTTTGTTCTTCCACTCGCCTCTCGCAGCCACGCGCATATCCCCACAGTTCATCGAGGCCACAGCACAGGAAGCACAGTTCGTCGGCGCGCTCGATGCCACACCGGCTATCTCTTCACCGCTGAGAGCGCTCCTCAATCACGCTGATATCGCCGCCGCGACCAGCGAGCTCGTTCCACCACCAGTAGACACCCTCATCGCCCAAGCGGATATGACGGTGTTGGCTCCCGGCCCACTCGAACCGGAGATGGGCAACTTTCTGGAAAAGATCGCGGAACTCGAATCCCCAGGCGTAGCCAGCGTGTGGCGTATCACGGACGGCTCTGTCCGCAACGGCCTCGACAGCGGTCTCACCGCCGACGAGATCCACGCATGGCTGACAGACCACGTCCTCGGCGAGATCCCACAAGGCATCACGTTCCTTATCAGCGACACCGCTCGCACCCACGGCTCCATCCGCGCAGGCACAGCCATGAGCTATATCCGCAGCGCTGATCCGGCGCTCATTACCACGGCAGTAGAGAAACTCCCCAGCGTCCTCAGGCCCCTCGCCCCGACAGTGGCCGTCGCACAACTACCCCTGCCCAAGCTCATGGATGCCCTGCGCAAAGCAGGCCTGCAGCCAACAGCTGAAGACGAATCCGGCGCGCAGCTCAACATGGCGCCGGAACCAGCCCTCGTGCCCGCGACACCGTCACATTTGCCGCAGCAGACGTCGGTTTCAGCCGATCAAGCCGACCAGATCATCGCACGGCTGCGCTCCGACACCCCCGCGGATTCCACCAGCACACCCGCACCAACCACCACCGGCAACCCCCTGGAGACCCTCCGCGCCGCAGCGCGCGGGAGGAAGCAGGTGACGCTGGGTTACGTCGATAAGCATGGGCGTGGACAGACCCTGACAGCCCGCCCGCTGTCGGTGTCCGCCGGCCAGGTCGATGTCCACATCGCCGCAACCGACTCCGTCGTACGCATCGCCCTGCCACGCATCACCAAAGTGGTCATGGCCTAAAGACGCCAAATCCTTCAGCCCAATGACCACCTAAAACGAGTCCTGTCTTAAATTTTTTTGTTGTACCCGTTGACAGATTGTTGGGTTTATACAACACTCTATTGCGTGGCAGCACGAAAACAGCCGAAGAGTCCGATTCATAATCGGGTTCGCGTCTTGCGGGCGGAGCGCGACATGTCGCGCAACCAACTCGCCGAACTGATCGACGTGAACCCGCAAACCATCGGCGCTTTGGAGCGTGGTGATCACTCCCCCAGCCTCGATCTGGCCTTCCGGGTCTGCGAGGTATTCGACCTTCCAATCGAGGCAGTGTTCTCCCGCACCGAATTCTCCCCAATGTCGAAGGAGTTGTACCGCCCATGAGATCAACACCGCCTTTTCCCGGCGCGGAACGGGTACGCAACCAGAAAGCAACACGTGTTCTGATGGCGGCGTATTTCGCGGGCCTGACAGTCGCGGTGCTCCTCTTCATCGCTTCATTGGCCACGAATATGGATCCAACTGTGTTTTTGGTCTGCTACACCGCAGCCATGCTCGTTTCCATGGTGTCCTGGACCATCATCCGCGGAGCAAATGACCGCAAGGACCGTGTCCCGGAAGCAGAACTCGATGAATACGAGCGCGATGTTTTCACCACCTGGCGCAACCGCGCTTTCCGGATCATCTCAGCGCTCACTCTCATTGGTGGACTCGGCTTCTGTGCCTACGCATTCTTCGCAAGGGACACAGTGGATGTCACCGTGCTCATCGCGGCTGGGCTGTACATGATCTTCACCTACCTATTCGTCTCCACCCTGCCCATGATCGGCTACGCGATCACCTTCAACCGCAAGGAGGACTGAAATGACCACTCTTGAAATCAGAGACCTACATAAACGCTTCGGCGACACACAAGCCCTGGACGGAATGAGTTTCACCGTCGGCGATGGCGAGCTCTACGGCTTCGTCGGGTCCAACGGCGCCGGCAAGTCCACCACTATGCGCATCGCGCTCGGCGTGCTCGAAGCAGATTCCGGCGAGGTGCTGCTCAATGGCATTCCGCTTAACGACGGCTCACGCCGCCACATCGGCTACATGCCCGAAGAGCGTGGCCTCTACGGCAAGGAAAAGATCCTTGACCAGCTGGTCTTCTTGGCCAAGCTGCATGGCGTGGACGGTGCCGCGGCGAATCAGCGTGGCACGGAGCTGCTGGAAGAACTCGGCCTCGGTGAGCGCGTGAATGACAAGCTCGACGACCTCTCGCTGGGTAACCAGCAACGCGTCCAGCTCGCTGCGAGCCTCATCCACGACCCGGAGATCCTCATTCTTGATGAGCCGTTTTCCGGCCTCGACCCCGTCGCCGTCGATGTCATGAGCACCATGCTCACAGTCCGCGCCCGTAGCGGCGTCCCCGTGGTCTTCTCCTCCCACCAGCTCGACCTGGTTCAGCGTCTCTGTGATCGCGTGGGCATTGTCAGCCGTGGCCGTATGGTCGCCGAAGGCACCGTCGATGAGCTGCGCGCGGGCGGCCCGGTTCGCTTCAAGGTGAGCACCACCGCCCGCGGGTGGTTCCCGGAGGGCACCGAGCTTATTAGCGATGCCTCCACCCACGTTATCCTCGAAACCAATTCCATCGATGATGATCAGCGCATTCTCCATGCTGCACTTGCCGCTGGTGAGGTGCACGAATTCAGCCGTGTTGTCCCCGACCTGACAGACCTGTTCAAGGAGGTCGTGAAGTAAATGACTACGAACACCTACTCCCCACTCCACACCATCCTCACCACTGCCAAGCGTGAGATCCAGATTCTCTTTAGCAAGAAGGCTGTGATCCTCACCCTGGTCATCATGCTGGTGGGTATTCTCGCGGCCGTTGGAATCGCATCCTGGCAGAAGGACAAGGATCCGGAAGGGTCAGCTACACCGGTGGCGGTGGTGAACGTCGATAAGCAACTGCTCGAAGGCTCCGGATTTGAGGCGCACGACGTGGCTGACCGCGCGGAGGCCGAGCGCCTCGTGCGTGACGGCGATGTCGATGCCGCGCTCGTCGCGGAGAACGACACCTGGCAGGTCATTTCCGACGGCACCCCCGACATGTCAGTGATGACCACCGTGGATGCCCTCGCCGAGTCCTACTCGCAGGCCGCCGCACTGGAAGAACTTGGAATTTCACCCGCAGATTTCCAGGCCGCCGCCCCGCAAATCAACGTCGAAGCAGTGGATATTGCCAACATCGATGCCGACAAGGATGATGCTGCTTCTGAACGGGACTTCACGCGCCTGCTCACCGCGTTTGTCTTGATCATGCTCATCATGTTCATGGTGATCACCTTTGCCGCGCAGGTGGGCAGCCGCGTGACCGAGGAGAAATCTTCCCGCGTCGTTGAGCTTGTCCTCGCTGCTGTGCGCCCGCTCGATTTCCTGGCTGGCAAGATCCTGGGCAACCTCATCTTCGGTCTCATTTCCTCCGCGATCTTGCTCGGAGCCGGTTTCGCCGCGCTCCAGGTCACGGGCCTCCTGGAAGACGTCAGCATTGATTGGTCCATCTTGCCCATCATGTTTGTGTCCTACCTACTGGCCATGCTCTTCTTCGCGGGCCTGTACGCCGCAGCAGGTGCCATGGTGCAGCGCACTGAGGACCTCCAGTCCACGCAAATGCCTGTCCTGTTGCTCCTCCTCGCCAGCGCCTACGTCCCCGCTTTCGGCTTCGCAAACACCGACGCCACCTGGATGCAGGTAGCCAGCTGGATCCCACCCGTATCCATCTTCACCGCTCCCCTGACCTACGCGGCCGGCGACCTCACCGCACTCCAGCTCGCGGCTTCCCTCGCGCTCGCCGCCGTCGCCACCGTGGCCGTCGTCTGGCTCGCCGCACGCATCTACCGCCGCTCCATCCTCAACAACGGCAAGACCACCAAGTGGTCGGAGGCGCTGCGAGGCTAACCAACCCAGATGATCGGACCCGTGCCGTGCACCCTAGATGTACCTGGACGGGTCCATTCTCTTGTTGGAGCACGCTGATGACTTCCTGGCGATCACGCAATGCCCGGTAGAAGCTTGTGTGGTCCCCGAGGACGACAGATGTGGGCTTAGCAGGCATAGCGCAGATCTACCACTTTTTGCTCAAACCCCACCGAGGTTCGACTACCCGAGGCTAGACGGGCATAATCGCCCCCATGGCTTTAGGTGACGGCCCGCTCATTGTGCAGTCGGACAAGACGGTTCTTCTCGACATCGCGCACCCCCAGGCCGGCGAAGCGCGTGCAGCCTTAGCTCCTTTCGCGGAGCTTGAGCGCGCACCGGAGCACGTGCACACCTACCGCATCACACCACTGGCCTTGTGGAATGCGCGGGCGGCAGGTTTCGACGCGGAGCAAGCCGTTGACGTGTTGGAGCGTTACTCCCGCTTCCCCGTCCCGCAGGCACTGCTCATCGATGTCGCTGAGACGATGGCGCGCTACGGCCGGGTCCGCCTGATCAAGCACCCGGCGCACGGCCTCATTCTTGAGGCGGATAACGCCGCGATACTCACGGAGATCACCCGGAACAAGAAGATTCAGCCCATGGTGGGCAAGCTTATCGACGCCACCACGGCCCCCGTCCACCCCTCCGAACGCGGCCGGATCAAGCAGGAGCTGACCAAGCTCGGCTGGCCGGTGGATGACCAAGCTGGATACGTCGACGGCGAATCTCACCCGATCCAGCTCACCGCTGGATCGGACGGAGAGGACGCCTGGGAGCTGCGCGATTACCAGCAGTACGCCACCGAGAGCTTCTGGGAAGGTGGCTCAGGCGTGGTGGTGCTCCCCTGTGGCGCGGGCAAAACCATCGTGGGCGCAGCATCCATGGCGCAGGCGCAGACGACCACTCTCATCCTGGTCACTAACACCGTCGCCGGCCGCCAATGGCGCGACGAGCTACTACGCCGCACCACACTCACACCGGAGGAAATCGGCGAGTACTCCGGGGAGCGCAAGGAGATCCGCCCGGTGACCATCGCCACGTACCAGGTGGTTACCCGCAAAACCAAGGGCGAGTACAAGGCACTCGAACTTTTCGATTCCCGCGACTGGGGCCTCATCATCTACGACGAAGTCCACCTCCTGCCCGCCCCCGTTTTCCGCATGGCCGCGGACCTCCAGTCCCGCCGGCGCCTGGGGCTGACCGCCACACTCGTGCGCGAGGACCACCGCGAAGACGATGTCTTCTCCCTCATCGGCCCGAAGCGGTACGACGCCCCGTGGAAAGAACTCGAAACCGCCGGCTACATCGCCACCGCCGAATGCGTCGAGGTCCGCACCACGCTCACCGAAGACGAGCGCATGATGTACGCCACCGCCGAAACCCGGGAGCGGTATCGCCTGGCGGCGTGTAGTGAGGGGAAGCTGGGGGTCGTCGATAAGCTTCTTGCGCAACATCAAGGTCAACAGACCTTGATCATTGGCGCGTACATTGAGCAGCTCGAAGACATCGCCGTGCGCACAGGAGCTCCGCTTATCGACGGCAAAACCACTACCAAGAAACGCGAAGCCGCCTTCGATGCTTTCCGGAATGGTGAAATCCAGACGCTCGTTGTGTCAAAGGTGGCTAATTTCTCCATCGACCTGCCGGAAGCCGCCGTGGGCATCCAGGTCTCCGGCACCTTCGGCTCACGCCAAGAGGAAGCCCAGCGCCTCGGCCGACTCCTGCGCCCGAAGGCTGATGGTACTGAGGCCCTGTTCTACACCGTCGTTGCGCGCGACACCCTCGATGCGGAGTACGCGATGCACCGCCAGCGTTTCCTCGCCGAGCAGGGCTACGCCTACCGGCTGGTAGACGCAGCGGACCTTTAGACTGGAAACCATGAATCACTTTCACTTCGACGTCGACGAAGCTTTTGCCAAACAGCACAACGAGATGCTCCGCGATACCCGCAAGGTGGTTATCTCCGGTGTGAGTCTGTTTGTCATCTGTGTGGCGGCCGGCGCGACCATGTGGTTCCTCATGGATCCCGCGAACCCGTGGCGGTGGCTCGGCGGGCTTGGCCTCGTGCTGTTCGGATCAATCATGCTGCTCGTGGCGTTTCTGGTACCACGCTCCGTGGGCAGCGCGCAGGATCTCTACGACCGGTATCCGCTCGTACCCGCTGTCATCGCCGAAGTGAATCCGCGTGATGTGCTGCTCCTGGCGCTGGTGAATGTCAACGTGGATGAGACTCTGCCACCCCGTTACGCGGCCGCGCTGCGCACCGTGTCTTCGATCCCGGGCATCGCAGACCCGAAGGTGGGCACGAAGGTGCCAGCAGTGGCTGTTGGTGGCCGTCGCTCCACGCGTGATGCTGACCACTGGCAGGAAGTCACCCCCATGCCCATCGCGTGGGCCACGCCAGACAACGCGATTATCAGCGAAGCTCAGCAGGCCATCCCCCACGAACAATGGCGCCAGCTGGACAAGGCCCGGGCACGGCTTGAGGACGTGAAGGCGACCCGCATGAACCTCCTCGAGCTTTAAAGAAACCTTGGAAGAAATTCATATTTAGGTTAAAGCACGGCAACTACGGGTTAACCCGGGCACGGCAAGGTAGTCCGCGACAGTGTCAACAACTGCCGAAGGATTTTCAACCGTGCAATCTAAATCAATCACGTTCAAGCTGCTTGCCGTTGTGGCAGGCACCTCTGTTCTTCTGACTGCGTGCTCGCCAAGCAATGAGAACGCGTCGTCGCAGAACACCGGCGCCGACGGAACTGCATCGAAGGATGCCGATCCGGTCTACGGCGATAAGAACGGCCTGGACCTCATCGAGCTCTCCGACAAGAAGCCCGAGGTCGCCGAAGTGGAGCTGGATAATAAGCCAGACCGCATCGCCATGAACATCACCGAAGACCCTTCCACGGAGATGGGCTTCAACTGGTACACCAAGGATGACCTCGACGACTCCACGCTCCGTGTCTCCGAGCAGGAGGACATGTCCGGCGCCATGGAATTCCCGGCAGAAACCACTGAGGTAACCAACCGTTACGCTGAGCGCGACAAGAACGGCTACTACATCTACGCCTCTGCTCCCACCGATGAGGACGGCAAGTTCATCCTCAATGACGAAGGTAAGCCGGAAGAGATCAAGGGCTACTTCACCGACGAGCAGATCACCCGCGAGAACACCAAGTGGACCTCCGAGGGCCCGAAGCTGGGCTACCTCGAGCTCGTGGACGTCAAGGAGAACAGCAACAAGAGCAAGGCCACCGGCCTGAAGCCGGGCAAGAAGTACTACTTCCAGGTGGGCTCTGAGTCCGAAGGCTTCTCCGAGACCGGTTCATTCACCACCGCGGACCCGAACGCCGAGGAAGTCCAGTTCATCCACTACACCGACACCCAGAACGCCTACTGGAACGCCAACGTGAACAACGAGGCCGCCTACGGCGCCAACACCTTGGAGAAGGCCCTGGAGGTTGCCCCGAACGCTACCTTCGCAGTCCACACCGGTGACTTCGTGGAAACCGCGGCGGTTGAAGACGAATGGGTGGACAACCTCAACATGTCCCGCAAGGCCAACATCAACCTGCCACACGCATACACCCCGGGCAACCACGACGAGTACACCCTGCTGTGGGAGAAGGGCAAGCACCTCACCTCCTTCAACGAGCACACCAACACCCCGATCACCGGCAACGCCGTTGACGGTGGCTCCTACTACTCCTACGACCACTCCGGCATCCACTTCGTTGTCCTGAACACCAACGACAACAAGGAATCCGATGACAACCCGGAGAAGGGCGCCATTGGCAAAAAGCAGATGGAGTGGGCAAAGCAGGACATCACCGCCGCCCGTGAGGCCGGCGCCAAGTGGATCGTGCTGACCTACCACAAGCCGGTCTACTCCGCCTCCTACCACGCACTGCAGGATGAGGATGTCCAGGTCACCCGCGAGGAGTTTGTGAAGATCGCTGATGAGCTCGGCGTTGACGTTGTCCTCCAGGGCCACGACCACAACCTGACCCGCACCAAGTCCCTCGTGTACACCCCGGACAACTTCGCCTACGGCGAGGTCGAGGACACGGAGAAGGAAACCATCGACGGCGTTGAGCACCACGTCAACCCGCAGGGTGTCACCTACATCATCCCGAACACCTCCGGTACCAAGACCTACGACGCGATCTACAAGAAGGGCGCCGACCACGTTCACAAGGTCCGTCCGAAGCTGGATTGGATGACCGACGAGGACACGGACTACTGGAACTCGCTTTACGACGTTGCCGAGCAGCCCGAGGACTCCCCCAAGTTCGAGTACAAGCACGAGAACTACCGCCAGTCCACGATTCAGTCCTTCGCTGTCTACACCGTCACCGACAACACCTTCAAGATTGACTTCTACCAAGTCTCCGGTGACCTGCACAAGGGCGAAGAGCGCAAGGTTGAGCTGTACAACTCCTACGGCATCCTGAAGAAGTAACTCTCTTCCCCACAAACATTTGAAGGCCGCACCCCGTTAGGGGAACGGCCTTCTTTTTGTGCGCTTACACGAACTGACGGATTAACGCGTACAAAGCCACCGTCACGATGAGCCCCTTCAGGAAAGTGTTGGACAGACGCTTTGCAATCCGCGCGCCCACCAACCCGCCGAGCAGACCACCTACCGCAAGTACCGCGACGCCGACCCACAGGATCTCCGCATCAAAGAGAAAGAAGGCGACCACGTACACCATCGCCGCGATCGTATTCACGATCATGGATAGGAAGTTCTTCACCGGGTTCACGTCCTTGAACGGCCGGCCCGTGCCCACACCCATAATCGCCATGTACAGCACGCCTTGCGCCGCCGTGAAGAATCCGCCATACATCGACGCAAGGCCCATAGCCCCCACGAGTCCAGGACGCTTGTATGGCTTACCGACGACTCCCCCGCCCTCACTCATCCCATGACTCGCCGAAAACCAGCTAACGAACTTCTGCTGGAAGATCACCAGGATGAGTGCCACCACAATAAGGATCGGGATAACAAAGTCCAATGCTGAAGACGGTGTAGCCAGAAGCAACAGCGAACCAGCCGCAGCACCCACGATCGTGGAAACAATAAGCGGGCCCAGATAGGGCATCTCCGCCTTCGTTTCCTTACGGAAGCCCCACGCCGACCCAAACGACGCGAACATCATGCCAATCGTGTTCGTCCTCACCGCCATCCCCGGCGGCACGCCCATTGCCAGCAGCACCGGCAGGGTCAGAAGCGAACCAGACCCAACGGCTGAGTTAATGATGCCGGCCATGATGCCCATAGCAAACAACAACAGCGCAGAAAGAATAGTCATCGGGCCCGAACTCCTAACATCACACCAATAAACTTGAAGAAGATTGTATGTCTTAGCGCGCCAGCACACCCCGACGGGCGTGAAGATATGCCGCCATTGTTGGGTTGGTTTGACGATTGTGGAATCTGTTTCGTGTTTCCGCTGGTGGTGTGTGGGGGGTGAGATGCGGTAGTCAAACTGGGTATGGAAAAGTAACGCGGCACCCGTCAC
>NZ_JRNG01000056.1:0-1592 GCF_000759055.1 Corynebacterium tuscaniense DNF00037
CCGCTGCTTTGCTATTCCAATTGCTGAGTCAGCGTTTGCAACGAGGTACAACGCTACACCACGCCCCAAGGAAGGCAAAATTGCCTGTTCAGGTCTGTGGCCGGGGTACTAAACCAGAGTGCTGAACAAGGGCGCTGAATCCGCGGTTAGAGGCCGAGCACGGATGTGGCGATGAGGAAGTAGATCACCAAACCGGTGGCATCACAGAAGGTGGAGATGAACGGGTTGGAGAACACCGCCGGGTCAGCGCCAACAGTCTTAGCCACGATAGGCATGGCTCCACCGACGGTGGCGGACATGGTGCACACGGACAGCAGGGTTGTGCCGATGATGATGCCGATGTCGATGCCGAAGAAGATCCAGGCGGCGAGGAAACCCAGGAAGCCAAGAACGGCGCCGAGCATGAGGCCCACGCGGATTTCGCGCCACATGACTTTGAGGATGTCGGACTTGTGTACGTCGCCAAGCGCGAGTGCCCTTGTCACTGTGGTGGCGGCCTGGTTGCCGGTGTTACCGCCGGTGCCGGTGAGAAGTGGGATGAACAGGGAGAGCACTACGGCTTGTTCGAGTTTTCCTTCGAAGATGTCCAGCACCTGCACTGTCAACGTGGCCGACACAGCCAGGACAAGCAGCCAAACGATGCGGGACTTGACCAACGTGATGAGTGGGGTGGCCAGGTAAGGGGTTTTCAGCGCTTCCGCGCCACCTTGGCGGGCGGAGTCCTCCGTGTCCTCACTCTCAACAATGTCTTGGGCTTCGTCGAAGGTGAAAATGCCCACCAGTTTGCCGTTGGTGTCCACCACCGGCACCGCCAATAGCGATAGCGGCAGGAACCAGCGGGCGGTTTCCTCCGCGTTGTCGGTGACACACACGGTGGGGGTGTCCACCAGGAGCTCAGACATCTTCACATCATCGTCTGCGAGAAACAGCGCCCGCATCTTCACAACGCCTTGCACGTTCCGGCCACGGTCAATGACCGGGAGGGTGTACAGGGTTTCCAGCTCTTCGTGTTGCTCGCGCAGCAGATCCCGGACCTCATGGGCAGTCATGTCCGTGTAGATCTCAGCGATCTCCGGCGACATCGCGCGACCAACGGTGCCACGCTCATACCCCAGGACAACGTTGGTGTGCTCCTGGTCGGACTCGTCCAATTCGCGCATGAGGCGGGCGGCGACTTCGGGCGGGAGCTCGTCGATAAGCATGGCCCTGTCTTCCGCGCCGAGATCTTCGAAGAAGGCCCCTACACCATCGCTACCCAGCGCGTGCACCATCGCCGCCTGGTGGTAGGGGTCAAGCGCATCGAAGACCAGCCCGGCACGCTCCGGCGGCAGGAGGCGGAAAATCACGGCACCACGCTTGACCGAGGTGCGCTCGATCAGACTGATGATGTCATTGAGCTGGGCCTCATCGAGCAGTGCGGAAACCTTCTCCGCATCATGGCTGCGAAGAAGATTCTCAACCTGCTTTTCAAGCTCATACAATGCATCGAACTGTTCAACCGCAGTCATGGCCGCGCCCCCTTTTTTGAGGTGACAACTTATCCGGACAGGTCGGAGAGGATAATCCTCGGCCAGCTTACGCACCCAAAAAAA
>NZ_JRNG01000057.1:0-8659 GCF_000759055.1 Corynebacterium tuscaniense DNF00037
GGCGGAGATGACAGGATTTGAACCTGCGGACCTCGTGAAAGGTCAACTCCTTAGCAGGGAGCCCCAATCGGCCACTCTGGCACATCTCCAGACCGGATTACAGACTACCCATAATCATGCAAGCAACCAAAACCCCGCCGCGCTAGACTTGCCCACCATGATCCGTGCTGACCTTGCTGCCATCCCGCCGTATGTCCCCGGAACGTCGGATCCGGATGCCCTGAAGTTGTCGTCCAACGAGGTTGCAGGGGCGCCGTTGCCCGCGGCGGTAGAGGCGATGACGCGTGCTGCGCTCGGCGCCAATAGGTACCCTGATATGGGCGCGTCCACGCTGATCAATGCGCTTGCGCGTCACCTTGGTGTGGAGCCAGCCAACGTGGCGCTCGGCTGCGGCTCGTCCGCGCTGTGCCAGCAACTCGCGCAAGCCACCTCCCAGCCCGGAAACAGCATTGTCTTTCCGTGGCGCAGCTTCGAGGCGTACCCCATCTTCGCGCGCATCTGCGGCGCGGAGCCTCGTCCGGTGCCCTTGCTTATCGACGGCTCCCTGAACCTCCCCTCCATCCTCTCCGCCATCGATGACACCACTTCCCTGGTGTTCATTTGCACCCCGAATAACCCAACGGGTGCTGTGGTGACGGCCGATGAGTTCGCCGAGTTCATGGCGCAGGTTCCGCCGCACGTGACGGTGGCGTTGGATGAGGCTTACTTCGAGTTCAACCGGGACCCGAATGCCGTGAACGGCCAGGAGATCTGGCGCGAGTACCCGAATGTTGTATGTCTGCGGACATTCTCCAAGGCATACGGCCTGGCCGGTGTGCGCGTGGGCTACGCCTTCGGCAACGCGGAACTCATCACCGCCATGAACAAGGTGGGCGTACCTTTCCAGGTCAATTCCGTGGCTCAGGCTGGCGCACTGGCCTCCCTGAAGCACGCCGATGAACTCTTGGCACGGGTGGAAGACACCGTGGATGTGCGCGATGAGGTTGCTGATCATATTGGGGCACAGCATTCCCAGGCCAACTTTGTGTGGCTCCCCGCCCCGGCCCCAGAGTGGGCGCCACGGGTTGCCGCGCAGCTGGCTACGCGCGGTGTGCTCACCCGCGCTTTCCCTGAGGGCCTACGCATCACCGTGACCAACCGCGATGAGGCTGCGGAATTTCTTTCCGCGTGGGATGTTGTTAGTAGTGCACAGTCTTAAACAAACTCTTAATCCTCTTGAGAAAGGTTCATCATGCCTCGTTTTCTCGTTGATGTTCTAGCCACCGTGATCGCCCTGTGGCTGGTTGTTCAAATCGTCCCCGGCGTAGACATCTTCGGCGGCTTCTGGGCGTTCGTCTGGGTCGCGCTGGTGTTCATGTTCGTCAACGCGTTCATCTCCCCCGTAGTGAACTTTTTCAGCTTCCCGCTGAAGATCCTCACCCTGGGACTGTTCTCCCTGATTGTGAACACCTTCCTGTTCTCCCTCACCGGCTGGATCTCCAACGGCCTGGGCAACGGCCTGCACATCTCTGGGTTCTGGGCAGCCTTCTTCGGCGCCATCGTCATGGCACTGGCGTCCTGGGTTGTGGAAGGCGTGTTCAGCGCAGTCCGCTCCAAGGACAAGAGTGACAAGTAGCTTCAACTCTCGTTTTCCTAAAGCACTCAAGCACTGAGGTTGCCAGAATCAAGACACCGTCCTTATAATCGAATCCACAGTGGCGGCGTTGAAACACACGTACCGCGCTAATTCCGGTGGCCGGATCGCTTCATGTGATCTGGCCGCTGTGCTTTTCGAAGGAAACTAGATGCTGATTGCCTACCTCGATGAGTTCGGACACCAAGGTCCTTACATTCGGCATGACCATCCCAAGTACAACACGCATCCGTGTTTTGGCTATGCCGGTTTTGTCCTTCCCGCCGACAACGTCCGGCGAATGGGCGGGCACTTCAAATACGTCAAAGAAAAGCTACTTTCATGGGAGATCGAACGCTCTGAGATTCCCTCTGATCAATGGGAAAAGAAAGGTTCAGCACTGCTGACAACCACCAACATTGATCAGTATGGCGACCAGATTATGCCAGCGATCCAACGCATTTATCGGAAACTGGGACGTCTCGGGGGCCAGCTTTTCTTCTACGGTCAGCAAAAACCTATCGGTCCGGTGAGTGAGACGAAGGAAGCCTCTCAGGACCGTGAAAACCACTGTCTCATCCAAGCCATTAACCGCCTCGGAACATTAGCCTCTAATAGAGAGGAACGACTCCTAGTCATCATGGATGGTCAAGTCCCGTGTAGTGGTGTAGCGGTTTGTGCTTTCGGCTCGGTATGAAGTTTGGGGTTGTGGTTAGGCGGTTAGTTGGTGGTAGTCGCCATGATCACCTCCTGGGTGGTGCATGAGGTGTTTGGCGTGTTCGAGTGTGGTCAGTGACATGTAGCGCTTTTGCTGGATCCAATCGTCGTGTTGTTCGGCTAGGACTGCACCGACAAGCCGAATGATGGATTCACGGTTCGGGAAGATGCCAACGACATCGGTGCGCCGGCGGATCTCCCGGTTGAGCCGTTCTGCGGGGTTGTTGGACCATACTTTTGTCCAGACTGGTTTTGGTGCTGCGGTAAACGCCAGCACTTCATCGAGTGATTCCTCCAAATACGCCGCAACCTGCGGGAATTTCGGTTCCAGTAGGTCGACGACCTCGCGGGCTTGAGCCCAGGTGGATGCGGCGTCAGGTTGTTGGAAGATCGTCTGGAACATCGCAGAGACCATCGGCCACTGCATTTTGGGGACCTTCTCGTAGAGGTTTTTCGCGAAGTGGGTGCGGCACCGCTGCCAGGAGGCATCGGGCAGCACTTCGGAAATGGCGTGCTGGATGCCTTCGTGGGCATCACTGGTGACAAGGAATACACCGGTAAGTCCACGGGCTTTAAAGTCCTGGAAGAAGCCTTTCCACGATGCGTTGGATTCTGCGGTGGCAACGTGCATGCCGAGCATTTCGCGGTACCCGTCGGCGTTTACCCCGGTGGCCAAAAGTACGGAGCATTTGACTACCCGGCCGCCTTCGCGCACTTTGATCGTCAATGCGTCGCAGGACAGGTAGGCGTACCCGCCGGGATCAAGTGGGCGGTTTTTGAAGTCTGCGACCATTTCGTCGAGTTCTTCCGACATGCGTGAGACCTGCGATTTCGACATGTTGGAAATCCCAAGCGTTGCCACTAGATCATTCATCCTGCGGGTGGAGACCCCTTTGAGGTAGCAGGTGGCGATCACAGTCGATAAGGCCCGTTCTGCTCGTGAGCGACGCTCTAGCAGCCAGTCTGGGAAGAACGCGCCGTGGCGCAGCTTCGGTACTGCCACGTCGATCGTGCCGACACGGGTGTCAAGGCGCGGTGGCGATACCCATTGCGGTGGTTGACCCGCTCGGTGGATGCAACCCCGTATTCAGCCCCGCAGACAGTGTCGGCCTGGGCGGAGAGGATCTGGTTGTAAACCCTTGCAGCATCTGGCGCATCAGATCCGGAGATACTTGGGCGAGCAGATCGTCCAAATAGGTTGTCGGGTCGATAGAATGCGGTGCAGCGGTCATCGTCATGTTCCTTTCGGTGAGATGTGGTAGTTGAGTCGAAAGGTTGACTTACGGTGGCCGCCCCCTATTTTCTGGGGCCCACCATCAGCAAGCGTTACACCACACTAAGGGACGCAACCAGCGTGCTCGCCGCGGCATATTTTTTCTGTGCAGAAGTGCTGACAAATGCGGCGAAATATGCGCCAAAAGCTCCTGTTTCTGTATTGCTCACCTCAGATCAAACACTGAATATTTCAATTACGGACCAAGGCCCAGGCGGGGCAAAATTGGGGCGCGGATTGCGGGGTATGAAAGAGCGCCTGGCCACTTTTGATGGTGAGATGACCATGCACTCTCCCGAAGGCGGTCCAACGCAGGTAATAGCCAGAATTCCTTTGATGCTGAACCGCTGGGAATCGGGCATTGGAGAAATGGAAGGTGCGGAAATGGAAAGCGTGGAAATGAAAGGTGCGGAGAAGAAATGAAAATTGTCATTGCGGATGACTCGGCACTCCTGCGGGAGGGGGTCGCGGGGCTCGTCGAAAAGCGTGGACATGAAGTGATTGCGATGGTCGACACTGCCCACGGCCTGGTGGCGGACACCGATGACCGTTTTGATGACACGGGCGAGCTGCCAGATTTAGTGATAACCGATGTGCGCATGCCTCCAAAGATGAGCGATGACGGCCTGCGGGCGGCGGTCGAGTTGCGCGAGCGCTATCCGCAGCTGAATGTGATGGTGCTGTCGCAGTATGTGGCGCCGGCGTATACGCGCGAGTTGTTCTCGCCGGGTGGTGGCGCTGGTGCTGGTGTGGCTAGTGGTGCCGGTTCGGGTGGTGCCGGTTCGAGTGGTGGGACCGGCGGGACCGGGCACTTGCTCAAAGACCGTGTCGGCCAGGTGCTGGACTTCTTGGGTTCGCTCGAAGTCGTCGCAGGTGGTGGCGTGGTGATTGACCCTGATGTGGCGACGGCATTGATGCAGTCCGGCAAATCGGGGCTAGCCAGTTTGACGGCGCGCGAACGCGAAGTGCTGGAGCTGATGGCAGGAGGCAAGTCCAATAAGCAGATTGCCGATGACCTCGTGCTTTCTGGAGTGCAGTGGCGAAACACGTGTCCAATATCTTTATGAAGCTGCATCTGGAGCCCGGCGAGGAAAACCGCCGTGTGCGGGCAATTCTGGAATTTCTCACGGCGACGTCGGGGCAGATTTAGGGTCGGCAGCAATCGCATCTCTCGCAAAGGCGATGAAAAATAGGTATTGACTGTGGCGCGAGTCACAGATTAAAGTTTGCTCGTACGTTTTTTGTTTCCCTATCGAAAGGACGTGTCTACATGACTGTTTACGCCAACCCCGGCACCCCCGATGCAATTTTCACATACAAGGAGCAGTACGAGAATTTCATCGACGGTAAGTGGACACCTCCAGTAGACGGGCAATACATGGACAACTCCACCCCGGTCACGGGCGAGGTTTTCTGCCGGGTTCCGCGGTCTAACGAGAAAGACATTGAGCTCGCCCTCGACGCCGCACACAAAGCAAAGGACTCCTGGGCCTCGGTTCCTGCGGCCGAGCGGGCGCTGATCCTCCACCGCATCGCGGACCGTCTGGAGGAAAACCTTGAGAAGATTGCCGTCGCCGAGACCTGGGAGAACGGCAAGGCCATCCGCGAGACCCTCGCCGCTGACATCCCGCTCGCAATCGACCACTTCCGCTACTTCGCCGGCGCCACCCGCACGCAGGAGGGGCGCATCTCGCAGATCGACGACAACACGGTCGCCTACCACTTCCACGAGCCACTCGGCGTCGTCGGCCAGATCATCCCGTGGAACTTCCCCCTCCTGATGGCCGCTTGGAAGATCGCCCCGGCCCTCGCTGCCGGCAACTGCATCGTGCTCAAGCCTGCAGAGCAGACCCCCGCGTCGATCCTCATGCTCACTGAGATCATCGCCGATCTGCTTCCGGACGGCGTCCTCAACATCGTCAATGGCCTCGGCACCGAGGCCGGTGCTGCGCTGACCGCAAGCGACCGGATCTCCAAGATTGCGTTCACCGGATCGACTGCCGTTGGCCAGGTGATCAATAAGGCAGTGTCCGACAAGATTATTCCAATCACGCTGGAGCTCGGCGGCAAGTCCCCATCCATCTTCTTCCCCGACATCATGGACGCCGACGACGCATTCCGCGAGAAGTGCATTGAGGGCCTGGCCATGTTCGCGTTGAACCAGGGCGAGGTCTGCACCTGCCCGTCGCGAGCCTTGGTCCACGAAGACATCGCTGATGAGTTCCTGAAGCTCGCGGTCGAGCGCGTCAAGCAGATTAAGACCGGCAACCCGCTGGATACGTCAGTACAGATGGGCGCCCAGGCCTCCCAGGAGCAGCTGGACAAAATCTCCGGCTACTTGGAGTCCGGGCCGAAGGAGGGCGCGGAGGTTCTCACCGGCGGCAACGTCGCCAAGCTCGAAGGGTTGGAGGGAGGCTACTACGTCGAGCCGACGATCTTTAAGGGCAACAACTCGATGCGCTTCTTCCGCGAGGAGATCTTCGGCCCGGTCCTGGCCGTGACAACCTTCAAAACTCTGGACGAGGCTCTCGAGATTGCCAACGACACCATCTACGGTCTTGGCGCCGGTGTGTGGAGCCGCAACCAGAACAACGCCTACCGCGCTGCCCGCGGTATCCAGGCTGGCCGCGTGTGGGTGAATAACTACCACAGCTACCCTGCTCACGCAGCCTTCGGCGGTTACAAGCAGTCCGGTATCGGCCGCGAGAATCACTTGATGATGCTCGAGCATTACCAGGAGACCAAGTGCATGCTCGTCTCTTACGACGAGAACCCGACTGGCCTGTTCTAAGAATTCATGCCCTCGGAGCTAGGCGATTTGTCGATTCCGATTCACGTCCGAAGAGGGCGCCGACTATTGCCTTGCCCCAACGCCCTCCGCGCCTGGCAGGTTACGATGGTCGACCTTAACCTGACACACCAGACGCTGGCGACTCCAAAGTTAGAGGCCTAGCTCACAGCCGACAGCTAGGTCTCTCCTTCTTTCTTTACTTGCCGGTACCACCTACGCATCCGATTAATCGCGGCACTGGCAGCCCATCCGCCGAGAAAAAGTAGCGGGATGTAGAAGAACACGACATAGGCGACGGCCAGGCCGTCCTGCCCGTCGGGCGGCGTAGTGAGAAATAGGAATGCCAGATCGCCAAGCACGGCAATTCCTGCGCCGGTAGCTGCTGCGACAATGCTCCGCGCGCTGGTCATCCCCCGAGCTGACGAGCCATCACCGGCGAAAACGGCCATTGATCCAACCAGCATTACTGAGACCAGCATGGACACAATCCACGACGCAATTCCTTCGTCGTAGGCGAGATTGGGCTCCGGCAAGATTAGCCCACCTAAAACACTCCACGCGACCGCGGCGAAAAAGGACGCCAGCAAGGGGCGGGTTATATTGTCGAGCCTCATGCGCCCCAGGTTACGTGAGATGACCTCCAGAAAGACCGAATCTCCCCTCCCCAGTGGAGAATTCAGTCACGCCTGCAAGAGGACAATCCTCCGAGCATAAAGTGGGGTAAGTAGAAATACTGACAACCCGAAAACTTACGGGCTGCAAATGTGAAACTGTGTAAGTTTATGACACTTTCAGGCCATTTTCCGGACCATTTTTGATATAAACGCAGTCAGTAACTCGCACTGGGGTAAGTGACGAAAGGTGCCCATCGGCGACGCAACCCTCGTTAACACAACCCGCTTCTGGGAGATCGAGCAAAGACGCCATTCCCAGCGAGAAAGAAAGCGCATGAAGAACGATGGCATGTTTCAACGTCTCATCTCCGCTGGCTCGCCCGAATTCCGCGAGAAACTAGAGAACATTAGAACCGACAGAACGAACTAAAAATCGGTTTCAAGAAAGAGCGAACCGCAACCCGCGCCTTGGAAAAATAAAAACCAAGAAGCCTGTTTGTCCACCATGTCCCGACTGATGACAATTTGCGGAGACGGCGGGATTTGAACCCGCGGAGGTGTGACCCTCGCTGGTTTTCAAGACCAGTGCATTCGGCCGCTCTGCCACGTCTCCTTGCTACCAACGGCAGCAAGGAGAAACTTTACAACACATAAGCCTTCACCCAACTACCCTGGGTGGGCATGAAGGCAATCACGGTGACTAATCCTGACAATCCGCGTTCCCTTGAACTGACTGAAATTCCCATGCCAGAGCTGCAATCCGGTGAGGTCATGGTCAAGGTTGCGGCCGCTGGTGTGAACCGCGCTGACTTGGTGCAGGCGGAGGGAAAGTACCCGGCGCCGCGGGGGGAATCGGAGATCATTGGGCTTGAATGTACCGGCACCATCGTGGATGCGGGGGATACGGGCCGCCAGGTGGGCGAGGAGGTCGCCTGTCTGCTGGCTGGGGGTGGGTACGCCGAGTATGTGGCGGTGCCAGAAGGCCAGCTCATGCGCATCCCGGAAGGCCTCACCCTGACGGAGGCCGCCGCAGTGGTGGAGGTGGCCACGACCGTGTGGTCGAACCTGGGCATGCTCGCCGGGGTCAGCGAGGGCGACCGCGTGCTCATCCACGGTGGTGCGGGTGGCATCGGATCTTTTGCCATTCAGTTGTGCAAGGCACTCGGCGCCGAGGTCGCTGTCACTGCCGGGTCGAACGAGAAGCTCGACTACTGCCAGGAGCTTGGGGCGGATATTTTGGTGAACTATAGGGAGGAGGATTTCGTCGATAAGCTGCACGGTTCGTGCGATGTCATCCTGGATGTTGTCGGCGGACCGTACCTTGAGGACAACATCAAATCGCTGGCCACGGACGGCAAACTCATTGTCATCGCGGTGCAAGGTGGGCCGAAAGGCGAGCTGAGCCTTGGCCGTATGATGCCGCGCCGCCTCTCCGTCCACGCGACCACGCTGCGTGCCCGCCCACGCGCGATGAAAGCCGAGATTTGCCGTTCGACCGAGGAGCACGTGTGGCCACTCATTGAAAGCGGGGCCATCAAGCACCAGATGAACAAGGTTTTCCAGCTTGGCGACGCAGCTTTGGCCCACAACCACCTCGACTCCGGCACCGCGATCGGCAAAACCGTTCTAGTGGTCAACGAATAGTCCTAGTG
>NZ_JRNG01000058.1:0-9796 GCF_000759055.1 Corynebacterium tuscaniense DNF00037
CCGAGTGCGAAATCCTTCACCCCACACCACTTACCAAGCACCAGGCTCTGGCTGACAACTAGGGCACCACCAGATCACGCGCTCCAGGTCCCCCTGCCCGCCGAGGACCCCTTGAGTGATCAAGGTGGTACACCGCCGGCAAGGTTTGTTGTTCCGCCCAAACACGTACGTGGTTTCACCAGCGCGCTTCACGCCGGTGGTCACTCGCTTGACCTCGTCCTTATTCGCCCACATGAGCCGGCGAGCAATTTTCAACATGTTGGCCACGCCGTCTTCGCCGACCTCCGCAACCGTCCGCGCCGGGTGAACGCCGGCCAAAAAACAGATCTCTGCGCGGTACTCATTACCGATCCCCGCCACACGCTGTTGGTCCAGCAGGCTCCTACCAATTTCCCGTCCCGGATCAGCAAGAATCCGGCGAGTAGCTTCCTCGATATCAAAAGTTGGGGCCAAGAGATCCGGTCCCAGATAGCCCATCTCGGCCTCAAACAAACGCGCCGGGAACACATCAACCAAGCCCAAGGAATGGCCGACCAGCTCAATGTCCCCACCTCTATCAACGAGCTGCAACACCACACGTGCAGTGTGCCCGGGTTTAGACCAGCGAGAACCTGCACGATGGACGGACCAAGAGCCTTCCATTTTCAGGTGCGTGTGCAGGATCTGCGACTCATGTCCATCCGCGCCGAACTGCATGAACAAGTGCTTGCCGTAGGGCCAGACACGTTCGACGGTCATGCCGGTGAAATCGGCTGTGGCAAAGCGCGGGACACGCAAGGAGCAGCGTGTGACCTCACGCCCCTCCATGAACTGCAGCCGCTTCGACAGCTGATAAACCGTATCACCTTCAGGCATACTCGAATACTATGTTCAACCTCTTTGGCTACAAACCGACCCCTGAAGAATCACTCATTGGCTTTTTCACTGACATGGACGAGGCAGTTGAGTGGGCGCGCGGCGTGCTCAATGAAACCGGAACTGATCCGGAGCGTGAATTCGTCAAGGCTGTGAAGGACATTCGCATCGCTAACCGTCGGCTCGGCCTCGCGGCTGCTGCCCACCTCATCAAAGAGGTGAATAACCGCACACACTGATCTACTGCACTGGGTCGACCGCCAATCAGTCGTCAAAACTCAGCGAATCGAGCTCCTCGAGCGCTTCGGCAACGCTCCTGCCCCGCCGCTTGGGTGCAGCGACAGTTCGGCCACCGATCTTCGCGCCGCGCGGGGAGGTTGCGGCACCATAATTCTTCAGCTTGAAAGCAGGCTCGCCATTGAGCTTTTCGACGGTCAACGGCGTCATCCTGCCCTCCCCCACCACATCCGTCAGAGCCCCCACAACCATGGTGAGTAGCTCATCGTCAGTACCAACGCCTTCGGGGAAGCCGTCGAAGAAGGTGGTCATGGTTTTGCCGCCGCGGGTGAGGTGGGCGGCGAGGAGGCCGTCGATAAGCACGACGAGTGCTCCGGCTGAGCGGGTCGGTCCGGTTTCGGGCCATGGGAGTGCGGCGCCGTAGGGGTTGGCAGGGTCGGTGGCGGCCAGCACGTAGACCTTGGGTTCTTTGGTACCGGAGGGCCAGCCGACAAGGTCGTCGGAGTCTTGGTGGCTGCGCAGACGGTCGATGATCGCAGGGGTGGAGAATTGCGCTGCGCCGAGACCTTCGACGAGGTAGCCACGCATGGCCTTTCCGGCTTCTTCGAATCCGGAAAGAGACTTATAGGCAAGAGCGAATCCGCCGAGGACGTCTTCGGCGACGATGCTGCCGCGGGTGACCACACCGTAGCGGTCCAGCCAGGCCTCGCCATGCGCCAGGGAGCGCTGGGTGGGGTCGGTGTCTGGGGTTGGGGTGGTGGCCCACCGGCCGATCATGTCCGGTGGGGTGACCGTGGCAAAGGATGTGCGACCGGAGCGGATGCGACTGCGGGAGGGCCGGCGCTTCGCGCGGTGGGCGGTTTTGCCGTGCTTGCCGCCGGCCAGTCGGGCGCGGATCGGGGCGAAGGAATCTGGTGCGATGAGTCCGGCTTCCACGAGATCCCACATGGATTCGCGGAGTTCATCAGCAGTGGTTGTGGCTTCGCTTGCTGTGCCGAGCAGATCGGTGAACAGGTAGCCACCGCCGACGTTGAGCTTCTCCATAACCTGCTGCTGGGTGAGACTCAATAGTGGTTCTTCCGGCACGGGCATGAGCTGCGCTGCGTAGTCCGCGGGCAGCAGCATGATCCAGGGATCGCGCGCACCAGCCTTGCCCGCACCGACGATTTGGACTTCGCCGGACAAGGTGAGCTCATCGAGCATCTCCGGGGAATAGTCGCCGACGCGACTAGGCAGGATCATGGACTCCCAGGCACTAGCTGGCAGGCGCACACCGGCGAGCTGTTCGATGACGCTATAGACACCGTCCGACCCCCGGAGAAGGGGTCGGACGCCAATCGGAGCAACATTGAGCCATGCTGGCATGAAACGACCCAAAGCAGACTGGGACACCGGACGTGTCTGCGCGCGGGCAGCTGCGAGTGAACGGGTGCGCACGATGCGCAGGACTTCCGCACCCATATATTCCTGTTCATCAACGCCCTGGCGGTAACGCCCCTCAACGACCTTCCCATCCCCTACGAGGCGCTGAAGCACCTCGTAGGAAGTGCCAACGGAAAGACTGAAGGCTGTGGCGAGGTCACGCAGCGTGAACGGCCCGCGTGTGCGCACCCAGCGGCTGACCAGTTGGCTCAACGCATCAGGGATGGTGGCCACTTGGGCGGGGATGCCGGGTGGGACGGGGACGCCGAGGCCGTCGCGAAGCAACGGCGCATCGAGTGCTTGGGCGAGGTGTTCACGGCCGCCGATACGCACGGCCATCATGCGCTTGCCCAGCTGATTCTCGAGGGCGACGCGCGGCACGGATGTGTATTGCTTCAGCTCATCCACCGGAACCGGCCCCACGATGCGCAGCGTGTCCGCGAACTGCTCGGAAGTGTCAGCCTTGCCCAGGCGCCGGAGGGAGTGGTCGACTTCTTGGATCACGGTGGCGTCGAGAAGCTCGCGCAGCTCAACTGTGCCCAGCAATTTTGCAAGTAACGACGGATCGAGCGCGAGCGCCGCGGCACGTTTTTCGGCGAGCGGCGTGTCGCCTTCGTACATGAACGCGCCGGTGTAATTGAACAGCAAACTTGAGGCAAACGGGCTCGGCTGATCCGTAGTCACCTCGGCCACGCGAATGCGGCGAGTGGACAGATTACGCATGACATCCTGAAGTGCGGGCAGATCGTAGACGTCCTGGAGGCACTCGCGGACGGTCTCCAAGATGATGGGGAAAGACGGGTAATTGCGTGCGACGTCCAGCAGCTGCTCCGCACGTTGACGCTGCTGCCACAGTGGCGCGCGCTTGCCCGGGTTACGATGCGGAAGGAGCAACGCGCGGGCAGCACACTCGCGGAAACGCGACGCGAAGAGAGCGGAATTGCCCACTTGTTCCGTAACAATGTCCGCGATTTCATCCGCATCAAAAGCAAATATTGACGCATCCGGTTCCCACTCCCCCTGCGGCAACCGCAACACAATCCCGTCATCCCCCGCGACGGCCTGAGCATCCATGCCGGTTTCCTGGGCCACGCGCCAACCCGTGGCCAGCGCCCACGCGGCGTTGACGCCTTTGCCGAACGGCGTGTGCACCACCACGCGCCAATCCCCCAGCTCATCGGTGAAGCGCTCAAGCAGGAGTGTCTTTTCATCCGGGACGATGCCGGTGGCATCTTCTTGCTCGTCGAGGTACTTGAGCAGGTTATCGCGTGCGTATTCGTCCAGGCTCGCGTCGATGATGGTGGGATCGCTTTTCGCCTCTCTGCGGAATGCGCCCAGCGCTAGCCCCAGCTCGTATGGCCTGCCGAGCGCGTCACCCGTCCAGAACGGCAGGCGGCCCGTGTGACCCGGCGCGGGGCTGACCTGAACTTGGTCGCGGGTGATGTTCTCAATCCGCCAACTCGATGCGCCGAGAGTGAACACGTCGCCGACGCGGGATTCGTAGACCATTTCCTCGTCGAGTTCACCGACTCTTCTTGGCTGCCCTTGTCCTTGCCCTCCTTCTTGGTCGCTTGCGGCCAAGAAAACTCCGAACATCCCCCTATCCGGGATCGTGCCGGCATTGGTCACCGCCACTCGCTGCGCGCCGGGGCGGGCTTTGAGGGTGGTGCCGTCCAGGATCGCGCGGGGGCGGAGTTCGGCGAAGTCAGTGGATGGGTAGATGCCAATGACCAGATCGATAACAGCATCGAAGACTTCACGGGCGAGGTCACGGTAGGGCCAGGCGCGGGTGACGGTCTCGTACCAGTCATCCAGTTCGAGGTCTTCCACCGCGACAGCGGCCACGGTTTGCTGGGCGAGCACGTCCAGCGGGCTCTTCGGGGTGTGCAGTTCCTCAATGAGGCCCTGCCGCATACGCGGCACAGTCACCGCTGTTTGCACCAGGTCGGAGCGGTGCTTGGGATAAAACGAACCTTCTGACACCGCACCCACCGAGTGCCCGGCGCGGCCCACACGCTGCAGGCCAGATGCCACCGACGGTGGGGATTCCACCTGGACAACAAGGTCGACAGCGCCCATGTCAATGCCCAGTTCTAGCGAGCTCGTGGACACCACTGCCTTGAGTGTGCCCTCCTTCAACGCGGTTTCCGTGGTTTTGCGTTCCTCCTTGGACACTGAACCGTGGTGAGCCCGCGCGATCACCGGTGTGGCTTTGCCAGCAACGTCTACCGGCCTCATCAGTTGCGCCGGCGGACGACGCGTCTGCGGGCTCAGCGCCTCCGGGTCGTGCTCCGCTGCCCAGATCTCATTGAGTCGGCTGGTCAGGCGCTCCGCGGTGCGGCGCGAATTTACAAACACAATTGTGGACTGATGTGCCATCACCTCCTGGTACAACTGCGCCTCAATGTGCGGCCAAATCGAGGACTGCCCCGGGGTGGGCGGCGGGGCGGGGCCGAGGTCTAGGTCCACGCTGATAACTGCTTCCCCGATCGGCGAGCCTTCTTCCGGCACGGGCAAGTCGCTCATGTCCTCCACCGGCACGTGCACATCGAGCCGCCACTTCTTCTCCGCGGGCGGATTCACGATCGTAGTGTGCTCGCCCAGGAAATTCGCCACCGCGTCGAGCGGTCTCACTGTTGCTGACAGGCCGATGCGCTGGAAGTTTCCTGCTTGTCTGCGAAGCCTCTCCAGCGACAACGCCAAATGCACGCCGCGCTTCGTTCCTGCGAGCGCGTGGATCTCATCGACGATGACGGTATCCACCGTCTTCAGTATCCCCGCCGCCTTGCTGGTGAGCATGAGGTACAGGCTCTCCGGCGTGGTGATGAGGATGTCCGGTGGTTTACGTGCTTGCCGGTTACGTTCCGCCTGCGGAGTGTCGCCGGAACGGACCGCCACGGAAATGTCCGGCATGTCCAGCCCCATGCGCTGCGCCACCCGCGCGATACCGGTCAGTGGTGCGCGGAGATTATTCTCCACGTCCACACCCAGGGCTTTCAGCGGGGAGATGTACAGCACTTTGACTCCCGCGCGCGTTCCTCGGGTGGTGCGCTGGAGTGCCACGTTGTCGTCGAAATGCAGTGCTTGCTGCCCGGCGCGGTTCACCATCGAATTGAGCGACCAGAGGAATGCCGCCAGTGTCTTACCCGAGCCAGTCGGGGCGACGACGAGGGTGTTCTCCCCCTCCGAGATCGACCGCCACGCCTGTTCCTGCACGGGTGTCGGCGCGGCGAAGACTTCCTCGAACCACGCCGAAACCTGCGGGTGGAAACGGTCGAGCACGCGACCAGAATCCCCGCTCACGGAGTGATTAGAAAGCCTGTCAGGCACGCTTTCACCTTAACCGGCACGAACAGAGCACTTAACTTCCCACTACAGAACGCTAGTGGGAGGTTATTAAACCAGGTGGCGCCGCCACGAGAAATTACTAACGGTCCCTTCTACTCGATTCATTGCACTTCATTCATTCCACTTTGTAGACCAGCGGGCACCCAGCCGAGGCAAGCCACACAAAGAACGAATCACACCTCCCCCAAGGCCCCGCACAACTACGGCACACCCCGGGAAGCGGTAAGGTCTAGACCATGACGGCAACGTACTCGGACTCACGGTTGACCAACCTCATTGCTCAAGGAACGGGCGAGATCCTGAAAGGAATTCGTGGCGTCGGCCTACTTCGGGGCCGGGAGCTCGGTGAGGCGGGGGATGACCTGGCTCAGAACTGGATTGCTCGGGTGTTGGAGCAGCACCGCCCGGAGGATGGCTTCTTGTCGGAGGAAGCCGTAGATGACCTGTCACGGTTGGATTGCAGCCGGGTATGGATTGTGGACCCACTAGATGGTACCAAGGAATTCGCTACCGGCCGGCAGGACTGGGCAGTGCACATCGCGCTGGTTGAGGACGGTGTTCCGATCCATGCAGCGGTTGGTCTACCCGACCTCGGCGTGGTGTTTAAGTCTTCGGACGTGCGCCATGTGTCAGGGCCACTGTCGCGAAAGATCGCACTGTCACACAACCGTCCGCCAGCGGTAGCCAATTATGTGGCAGAAAAGATGGGATTCGAGGCCGCCCGCATTGGTTCAGCTGGTGCGAAGGCGATGCACGTGCTGCTGGGTGACTACGACGCATACATCCACGCGGGCGGACAGTATGAGTGGGATCAGGCGGCGCCGGTGGGCGTCGCTAAGGCAGCGGGCCTTCACGCGACGAGGCTGGATGGCTCAGAAGTTCGCTTTAACAATCAGGACACATATATTCCTGATTTGTTGATCTGCCGCCCGGAGATCGCTGACGAGATTTTGGAACATGTTGCCGCCTATAAGGAAGAGCACGGCAGCTACGAGGGAATTGCGAAGTGACAGAGACGATTAACACCCCCTACGAGGACCTGCTGCGCGAGATCTTGGAGACCGGCACCCCGAAGGGCGACCGGACAGGCACGGGCACGATCAGCCTGTTTGGTAAGCAGCTGCGCTACAACCTGGCGGAGTCTTATCCCCTGCTGACCACCAAGAAGGTGTATTTCAAGGGCGTTGTCGGCGAGCTGCTGTGGTTCCTCAAGGGTGACTCGAATGTGCGCTGGCTGCAGGAGAACAACATCCGCATCTGGAACGAGTGGGCGGATGAAAGCGGCGAGCTCGGCCCGGTTTACGGAGTGCAGTGGCGCTCTTGGCCCACACCCGATGGCCAGCACATTGACCAGATTCAGAATGCGCTGGACCTTCTCACCCAGGACCCGGAGTCCCGCCGCAACCTCGTCTCCGCGTGGAATGTGGCGGAGCTGGACAAGATGGCGCTCATGCCGTGCCACCTTCTCTTCCAGCTCTACGTCGCCGACGGCAGGCTATCCATGCAGGTCTACCAGCGTTCCGCCGACATGTTCCTAGGAGTGCCGTTCAACATCGCATCTTACGCGCTGCTCACCCACATGTTCGCCCAGCAGGCAGGCCTTGACGTCGGTGAGCTCATCTGGACCGGCGGCGATTGCCACATCTACAACGACCACATTGAGCAGGTCAAAGAGCAGCTGTCGCGTGAGCCCCGCCCGTACCCGCAGCTGGAACTGACCAAGGCGGAGTCCATCTTCGACTACAGCTTCGCAGACATCGCGGTCACCGGCTACGACCCACACCCGACGATCACGGCGAAGGTCTCGGTCTAGCATGCTCGGCGCAATCTGGGCGCAAAGCCTCGATGGTGTCATCGGCGACGGCAAAGACATGCCCTGGCACCTGCCGGAGGACCTCAAACATTTCAAGGAAACCACGCTGGGCAGCCCCGTCATCATGGGCCGCCGCACGTGGGAGTCCCTGCCGTTCAGGCCGCTGCCGGGTCGCCCGAATCACATCTTGTCTTCGCGCGAGCCGGGCGAATGGTCCGACGGTGCATTCGTCTCCCGCGACCTCCCGGACCTCCAAGTCGACGCATGGATCATGGGAGGGGCACAACTCTACGAAGCCACGCTCGATGAGGTTGATGTCATTGAACGCACGCTTATCGACGCCTCCCTGGCTCCCCACCTCCCCCACCCCGTCCTCGCCCCCCGCATTCCGGCGGAGTTTGAGCTGGCCGAAGAAACCGAGTGGTTCACATCTTCGCGTGGCCACATCACCCTCGACGGCACCGACGATTCACCTCTGCTCTACCGCTTCCAACGTTTTGAACGAAAGGCTTAGGGCTTTGCCTACCACTCCTTCAACCCCTGAAACCACAGCACCCGTCACCGTTTTCGCCGCTTCCTGGTGCCCGTACTGCACGGCGTTGGTCGCGGACCTTCGCCGCGCCAGGCTCCCCGAAGGCGCGGTAGAGATCGTCGACGTCGAAGCACCCGGCGTAGATGCCGACGAGTGGATCAAGTCCGTCAACGACGGCAACCGCATCGTGCCCACCGTCCTCTACTCCGACGGCACTCACGCCACCAACCCGCCAGCCGCCGACGTGCTGGCCAAGCTCCCTGATCTGAATTAGTAGACCTGAACTTGAACCACTGCAATTTACAGCGCGCGATCGGGACTCTATCTTTCAAAAATCGCACTTTTTGAAAGATAGAGTCTGAATGTGGGTCCCTAGATTGCAGCCGATCCACCTGGGATACCACGTAGCGCAGCTCCATAAGCAGCTAAAACAAGTCTTCCATAGCCACCGGGACGCTGCAAAATAGCTAAGCCACGGTTTTCCAGCAAGAAGCGCGTATGACGCGGTGTTCGACGCAGTCGGTTTAGTTCCACGACAAGCGTCTAAATCTTTTTTGCATTTCGTGGGAACCGGCTCGTTCTCACTGCTCATCCGCTTCCTGCGCGGGCTTGAGCCCGCGCACCCTGTGGATAGATTTTTCTGTTATCCACAGGTTTTTGGGGCCCTAGCTGCACGTTTTTGTGTTTCGGTTTAGCGTGCATGGCATGACTTCATTCGCAGCCTTAGTAGCGGGTTTCACCAACCCGCTCGAGACCCTGGCATCCTTCGATGCCCGGGTGCTCCTCGATGCTGGCTGCAACCCTGCACGAGTCACCGAGCTGACCAAGGTCCACACGGCCTACTACGGAAAAACGAAATTCACTCGTAAGCAAGCCAACGCGATCAAGATCGCCCGGTCGACTCAGAAGTCCATGGATCAGCTCGTCTACATCGAAGGCAGACTTTCCGGGATCAAAGACCACAAAGAGAAGTGGCGGCTACGGCTTGCTTTGCTTTCCGTTAAGGGTGACTACAAGACACTCACACGTCGCGCGAGGGACATCGTGCCTGAGGTGGAAAAGCCTGCCCCGGAACCCACAATGCGGATTGGTCGCTCCCAGAATGAGAGGCGCCCTATCACCATCATGGCCGTAGAAGAAGACGCGGCAGCTATTGAGTTCGCAACACGCCAGAACCTCACTGATGGTCCTGCTGGTCCGCAGATGTATCAAAACCTGATGGCAGAACTTGGCCTGCGCCCTGATGCGGAGAATGCGCGACCGGGTGGCATTGCCCCTGCAGTGCCCCGCCCCTTGGTCCTCATCCCGTTGGAAGAGCAGATCAAGATCATGGGTGGCGCTGGGGACGATGTCATCCTTGGGTTGACTGACGGCACCACGATGACGGGTGCGGAGTTCCTGGCCCAGAACTTTGCGGACGTCCTAGAAGTAGCGATGTTCCACCCGCAAGAAGGACCCGTCAACCTGTATGACACGCAGCGCTTCGCGAACCAGAAACAACGCGACCTCGCACGCTCCACCATGCCGACCTGTCCTGTGCCGGATTGCCGGCACGCAGCCGATAACTGCGAAGTCCACCACATCAAAGC
>NZ_JRNG01000059.1:0-9446 GCF_000759055.1 Corynebacterium tuscaniense DNF00037
GCACGTAGCGCCGAGCCTGTATAGTTGACGTGTCACAAACTTTTCAGGCGACAAGGGAGGACACGATGACTACAGACGCGAAGAAGGATTGGGCTGGCGATGCCCAGAATGCGTCAAAGGACGGTGAGTTCAAGCGGGACACGAACTACATCGGCGACCGCATTGTCTCATCGGCTACCGCCGACGGGGGTCCGCTCTGGCCCGCGCAACCGCACCGCTACCGTCTCATCGCAGCACGTGCCTGCCCGTGGGCGCACCGCGCTGTCATCGTTCGGCGTTTGATGGGGCTGGAAGATGTGATCTCACTCGGCCTGGCAGGCCCGACCCATGACAAGCGTTCCTGGACTTTCGACCTAGATCCGGGCGGCGTCGATCCCGTACTGCAGATCCCCCGCCTGCAGGATGCGTACTTCGCACGCTTCCCCGACTACCCGCGCGGCATCACCGTGCCGGCAATCGTGGAAGAAGCAAGCGGCAAGGTAGTGACGAACGATTACAACTCCATGGTCCGCGACTTTCAAACCGAGTGGACGGACTACCACCGCCCCGGCGCGCCGAACCTGCTGCCACCGGAAGAGCAGCGCGAAGAGGCAGAGGAAATCAATGACTTCCTCTTCCGCAAGTTCAACAACGGCGTGTATCGCGCCGGGTTCTCCGCCTCCCAAGACGCCTACGAAGAAGCCTATGCCGATGTGTTTGAGGTCCTCGACTGGTTGGAGGAGCGCCTAGCCAACCACCGCTTCATCATGGGTGAACACATCACGGAGACCGACATCCGCGCCTACACCACCCTCATCCGCTTCGACGCCGTCTACCACGGTCACTTCAAAACCAACCGCAACAAGATCACCGAAATGCCCAACGTCTACGGGTACCTCCGCGAGCTGTTCCAGACCCCCGGCTTCGGCGACACCACCGACTTCACGGAGATCAAACAGCACTACTACATCGTCCACCGCGAAGTGAACCCCACCCAGATCGTCCCCGCCGGCCCCGACCTTTCCGGCCTCGCCCAACCCCACGGCCGCGACCACCTCCCGGGCTCCCCCTTCGCTAACGGCACCACCCTGCCCGGCCCACTGCCTGAGTCCGAACGGCTGAAGAACCCCACGGGCTTTCAGCGGGAGCTGTTTGGGCTGGGGTAGGCAGACCCAGCGCAAGCAGGCGATGAATGCCCGCAGCAATATTGCTTTTCGACGCTCACCGCTGCGGTCGCATTCATCGAATCCCTACAACATCGAGAAACGCTCTACGAACGCGGACAACTTCTCTCCTACCCGAGCACGAACCGCATCATGGTTGGCTTGTCGGCCGAACCTGGAGGTCGCAGGCAGCAACTTGCTCATGGCGGTTCCGGATGTGGAGACCACGCCCGCGCCAAGCGCCTCTTTCACAAACGAGTACGTGAGATCCGGCTTGAGCCTCTCCGTCTCGATGAGCTCCTTTAGCTCCTGATCACGGCGCAGCTCCATGAACTGCGCCCAACTCTGATCACTGTCGCCGGATGCCATCGCACCGTCTCCAGCGTCCATGAAATCCTCGATGAGATCCTTCTTGCCACGCCAGGTCGGGGACGAATCGAGACTGCGTCCGATGAAAGCTCGGGTTTCTTCCGCGCCAACTTCGTCGCCCTCTCCCCGCTTCGCGCGGTAGTCATCAACCAACATGACGATGTAATCCACGTTGATCTCAACTTGCTTGACCAACTCAATTTCGAAGACGAGTTGTTCATCCCCTGGCTCATCCACGCCTGTGTCATCCACAACTCGCTCGGCATCGCGCTTGGCTTTGAACTCGTCATGCAAGTCCAAGTACATCGACTTGTAGTCTTGTGATTCCCGTTCAGTGATGAGCTGTTTCTCCTTGAACTCATCAAAGGACGTCAGGATGTTCTCGAGCTTGAGAATCCCGCCGTAGAGCTTGACGAATCCAACTTGAGCCTTCTCAGACGCAATCGGCTCACCCACCGGGTAGAACTCCTTCAGGTCCTCTACTTTGCGCTTGTACTCGCGATAGAAGTCCTTGAAAGGTGCAAGGATGGCTACCTGTGCCGCGTTGTCCGCGTTACCGAATAGCTCCAGCGCCTCGTTCGTGTTCTCATCCAGGTCGCGGAAGCAAACGATGTTGCCGTAGGTCTTCACCGAGTTGAGAATGCGGTTCGTGCGTGAGTACGCCTGAATCAGACCGTGCATGCGCAAGTTCTTGTCCACGAACAAGGTATTGAGTGTGGTCGCATCAAACCCGGTCAAAAGCATGTTCACCACAATGACAAGGTCAACCTCGCGGTTCTTAATGCGCTGGGAAAGATCCTTGTAGTAGTTCTCAAAGGACTCGGGGTCATACGCGTCATAGTTGGTTGCGAACATCTCGTTATAATCCGCAACCGCGCCCGCCAAGAACTCCAGGTTGTCTACGGAGAGCTTGGTGGTATCGAAGTCTTCATCCTCAATGATGTCCACTTCACTGTTCGGATTTGATTGGGAGGAGAAGATCGTTGCCACCTTCAACCGTTGCGCCGGTGGAAGGTTCTCCTGTTGGCGGGCGAATTCCTCATAGTAGGTCCGTGCCGCCGGAATCGAGTCAGTGGCAAACAACGCGTTGAACCCGCGTACGGTCTTGTCAGACCTCGTTGCTTCAGACGCACCACGTTTGCGGACGGACTGCTCCACGTTGGTCACGACTTTGTGGATGTAGGTCTGTCCCAGGTCACGCTTCGTTTTCTGATCAAAGTGTTCCAGGATGTAGCCGGTAATCGCTTCGACCCTACCCGGCGCGAGCAACTCCGCCATGCGCTGCTCCACTGATGAATGCGGATCAGGGGCAACGGGAGCCAGTTCGTTGTATTCCACGCGGAACGGCAGGACATTCTTGTCTCGGATGGCGTCCACAATCGTGTATGAGTGGAGCAAGTCCCCGAAGGCTTGAGCAGTCGTTTGCAGGTTCGGGTTGGAACCTACCTTGTTCTGCTCAAAAATAGGGGTGCCGGTGAAGCCAAAGAAATTCGCTTTCTTGAACTTCTTCTTAATCGCCGTGTGCATGCTTCCGAACTGGGAGCGGTGGCACTCATCGAAGATGAACACAATGTGCTTGTTGTAGATCTCGCGTTTATCTTTACCGGCGATAAAGTGGCTCATCTTCTGAATCGTCGTGATCACGATTTTCGAGTCAGCTCGGGATAGGTCAATCCCTGTTGTAGATCGCCCTTCGTGTTCACGCTCCTCGATCTCCGCCAGCAATTCCTCGCGTGTGGAGAGCTGCTGGGAAAGGATGCGGGTAGACGTGTTGGAGTTCGCAGCACCCTTCTCAAAACGGTCGTACTCGCGGATCGTTTGATAATCCAGATCCTTACGGTCCACGACGAAGATCACCTTGTCCACGGACTCCATCTCGGTGGCGAGCTGGGCAGTCTTGAACGAGGTCAGTGTCTTGCCTGAGCCGGTGGTGTGCCAGATATATCCACCTGCATTAAGTTTGCCGAGATGTTTGTTCAATACCGACCGTTCGATACGGTTCAGGATGCGTTCGGACGCTGCGATTTGATACGGCCGCATGACTAGAAGCAACTCATCAACGGTGAAGATGCAGTACTTAGTCAAGACGGATAGCAGCGTGTGCTTGGACATGAAGGTCTTCGCAAAAGCGATCAGATCCATGATCGGCTTGTTGCCTGCATCGGCCCACCATGATGTGAACTCGAAGGAGTTGGAAGTCTTCCTCTTGTTTCGCCGCGGGTTAGCCTTGCCCGCAACTTCCTTCACGTGAAGGTCGCGCGTGGTGTTGGAGTAGTACTTAGTCTGCGTGCCGTTAGAGATTACGAACAGTTGGACGTACTGAAAGAGCCCTTCGTCGGCCCAGAAGGAGTCCCGCTGGTAGCGATCAATTTGGTTGAAGGCTTCGCGGATAGCCACGCCCCGGCGTTTCAGCTCAACATGCACGAGCGGCAGACCATTGACCAGAATCGTCACGTCATAGCGGTTCGAACGGTTGCCCTTATCGCTCCCCTTCGTGGCATATTGATTAATCACCTGGAGGGAATTCCGGTAGATGTTCGACTTATCAATCAACCGGATGTTCTTGGTTGTTCCGTCCTCACGGATCAAGTTTTTCTCGTGATCAACCTGAATCGTGCGGGTCTTCTCCACGATGCCCGCCGATGGGTTGGCGATCTCCCCGCGGTAGAAGGTGTCCCACTCAGAATCGGTGAACTCATACTTGTTGAGTTCTTCGAGCTTTTTGCGGAGGTTCTCCCGCATCTCCTCCGCGGAGCGAATATCGGCGTGCTCATACGCCTGGTTGGTGAGCTGCTCAATGAGCGCATCCTCCAGCGCCGCTTCCGACTGGTACCCCGTGTCACTCTTCCCATCAGCTACGTAACTCGCAACCACTGTGGACGTTTCCGTCATTGCAACCGGATCAATGTACTCATGCTGCGGCCGCGACGAAAAGGAGCGAGACGGGTTCGAGAATTGGGCCATTGCGGGTTACTCCTTCACCGGGAAATCGAGTAGTTGGTCACGGTAGTGCTCGTACTGCTTCTGCCGCAGCTCACGCTCACGCTTCAGGTTATCGATGTATTCCGTGAAGGTGTCCAGTTGGGAAGCAATTTCTTCTTGGACTTCAATCGGTGGGAGGGGAATCTTAAACCCCTTAATAATGGAGGTATTGAGATCACCGCGAGCGCCTCTTCCTTGTGCTTTCAAATCCTCATAGGAGGCAGCGAGGGCATGGAATACGAATCGATAGTCCGCCTGCTCAGGATTGATCTGCATATTGCAGCAGTGTTGATTTGTGGTCATCGGAATCTTATTGACTGCTACACGTCCAGCTGTTGCACCAGAGATAGCGACGATTACGCAATGCTCTGCAATCCAGGAGACGTTCGTTTCATCAAGAGCTGCTTGCGTAATGAGCTTTTCTGTCTCCCACACTTCACCAAAATTTACTTCCCCAGTTCTCAGCCAAGGGATGTCCCCGTCTTGGTAGTAGCGAGATTCGCCTGCTTTAGGCGTAGCTCCTGTGGAGACACGTGTTGCTAAGGACCCCACTGGCACTCGCGGAAAGCTCGCACCGCTAATTAGATCTTCACGAACTTGATTGAACTGAACAGTGCGCCCAGCAATCTCCTGTTCCAATTCGCGATCTAGCTCCACGAACTGATCGAGAATCCGCACAATCTCATCTTGAACTGCAAGAGGTGGAAGATTTATAGGGATTTTTTTCAAACGGCTTTGCGTTTGGCTGGGAACTCCACCGGCTTGATTCATCTCCTGAAGCCTTAGACCTTGCAAGTAGAAATACAAGAACTTGGGGACAATTTTACTTTCGTCAATCGTTGTAAAGTAAACGGTGTCAACGACCCAGAAAGGCTCCTCCGTAAAAAAGATGTTGCCGAGAGAACCTTTACGGGGAATCAGAACGGAGGGCTCATCGTAAATGCTTCGATCCACAAACCTCATTACGCCGCCGCTCCCGTAAACGGGAATATCGCCTGAGCCGAGCGGTTTGTGATCTTTACCGTTCCCAAACTTTACAAGCTGCCCAAGAGCTACGAGCTCCACCCCATCAGGACACAGCTCTCGAATTAGTTCATCGACTTTACTCATCAGCGTCTCCCTCGCCTTCGAGGTCAGCCACAATCTTATCGATGGATTGGCGCAGTACGTACTGGCGCGACACGATCTGCTGGAGCTCCTCATTGAGCGCTTTCACATCGATGACTTCACGCACGTACTCACGCGCGACATAAGAATTGACCGACATGTTTGAACCGTTGTCCAGCACATCCTCATTGGGAACCAACGCGGTCTCGTACTCAACTTCTTCACGGTTTTCGTAGAGTTTGAGAATTGCGTCTTGGTGTTCGGGGAAGAGTTTGTTGTTCTTGCCCACGCGCTTGAAGTGATTGGAAGCGTCCACAAACAAGATTGAGCTGTCTTCCTTGGACTTCTTCAGCACGAGAATGCAGGTGGCAATAGTGGTGCCATAGAAAAGATCGGCGGGAAGCTGGATGACTGCTTGGACGAAGTTGTTCTTGACGAGGTATTCGCGGATCTTCTTTTCCGTACCCCCGCGATACATAGCACCGGGGAATTGAACAATGGCCGCAGTTCCATCCACATCGAGGTAGGACAGCATGTGCATAGTGAATGCGAGATCCGCCTTGGACTTCGGTGCGAGCACACCAGCGGGTGAATAGCGATCATCATTAATCAGCACTGGGTTATTTGCGCCCTCCCACTCGATGGAGTACGGCGGGTTTGACACGATTGCATCGAAAGGCTCGATATCGTCGTGAAGCGGCTTGATCAGAGTGTCCCCGCGCTGAATATCAAAGAACTCGAAGCCGATATCGTGCAGGAACATGTTCATGCGAGCAAGGTTGTAGGTGGTGATGTTGATTTCTTGCCCGTAGAACCCACCAACGTTTTCCCTGCCCAAGACCTTGGCAAACTTCAACAGCAGCGAGCCAGAGCCACATGCGGGATCGTAAACTTGGCGGACTTTCTCTTTGCCAGCTGCCGCTATGCGGGCAAGAACTTCGGAGACTTCCTGAGGTGTAAAGAATTCACCACCAGACTTGCCAGCGTTAGACGCGTACATCTGCATGAGGAACTCATACGCATCGCCGAACAAGTCGATGTTGTTGTTCTCAAAGCTGCCAAGCGGCAGTGCAGCGATCGCGTCGAGAAGCTGCGCAAGCTTCTTGTTTCGTTCCGCAACTGTCGCGCCGAGCTTGGTGGAGTTGACCTGGAAATCATCGAAAAGTCCCTTTAAGTCGCTTTCGGACTCCGTGCCGACAGCACTGGATTCGATATTGCGGAAGACCTGCTCAATGGTCTCATTCAGATTCGGGTCGTTGTGAGCCTTCGCCTGGACATTCTCGAAAAGCTGCGACGGCGGGATAAAAAAGCCTTTCTCCTCGACGACCGACCTACGCGCAGGCTCTGTGTATTCATCCGAGAGGTTCGCGTAATCCAGTCCGTCTTCTTCTGCGTTGAGGTACGCGGTGAGGTTCTCAGAGACGAAGCGATAGAAGAGCATGTTGAGCACGTAGCTCTTGAAATCCCAGCCATCCACAGAACCACGAAGATCATTCGCGATCTTCCAGATCGTCTTATGCAGCTCAGCGCGTTGTTCTGAGCCGGCGGTTGCCGGTGCGTTCTCTGCTACTTCTTTTTCAATATCCGCCATAACTCGTTCTCTATTTTGTTGAGTTGTCTCTCGCCAACTCCCTGATTCTGTCACAGTCACGCGTATCTTCCCTGGAACGTGGTGGTGGGTATTTCTTGCAGCACAGAGGAGCCCCTATCAGGAGAAGCCCTGCACTGCTAGCGGGAGCTCTTGGGCCGTGAGCGAAGAACTCCTCGATACGCTCAAACGCCAGCACTACTGCTTATCCATTAAAAGCTTCTTGTCATCCTCAAAGGCCTGTAGATGCAACAATAAATACACTCCAACAGAACACGGCAACAGGAGCGAGCTAGTGGCGAAGAAGATCAACCGAGCGTTCGAACGAGTGGATCGTGAGATGTGCTGGATTTGTGAAGAGCGCAAGGCTGACTCTCAGGAGCACTCTTTTAAAAGCTCCAGGTTGAAAGCACTCTGGAAAGAAGGGGGTGAACAGCCACTTCGCACAATTGGTGCAGACGGCAAGGGCTACGAGATTCGGGGACCAAAGTCCGGTAATGCCATGTTCGGGGTGACTATGTGCTCGTACTGCAACAATGAGTTCAGCCAGCCTTTCGATAAGGCTTACGACCACTTCATTGGGTTCATCCTCGAAGACTTGGACTATTTCCGGGAGCGGCGGTACTTCATGTGGGATGAGGTATTCGATGGAACGGATTTCGATCAACGCCACCTAGCGCGTTATTACGTGAAGAACATGGGCTGTCGCATGATTGACAAGGGGGCTAAAGAGGTTCCCTTCGAAATTCGACAGTACCTGTTCAATCTCGACATGGTGCAGCCATTCACGCTCTTGCTTTACAAAGACTACGAGAACGTCCGAACGTTAGACCCGACACGCCCTCAAGAGTGGTTGCAGATGTGGGCGCACTCAGGTGGTGAATTTGAGGGGGACAAGATGCAAGCTTTCGTAGGAGCACTCCAAGACAGCTTCATTGGCGCAATATTCGAGTGGTGCGCCCCGCACCGCCGAGGGGACCAGACCCTCTGTTTCGGATTCGAATCGGGCGCATACGTTCGTGATCGACGCGAACTTCCCTACCAGGAGCTGTGGGATGATTTCGTGAGCGCATCAGAACTTACCAACATGAACCGCCTGGCTGAGCGATTTTTCTCCGCTTTCGAGAGCCTAATGAACGAAGCTGAACAGCTTGAGAAACTAACGAAAATCGTCCAACTTACAGCGCGACCTGATTCACCTATCGCCAAAAACCATGAGCAGCGTGTTGCCCAGTGGCAGGAACGAAGAGTCTTCGTGGAAAGGATGAAGGAGAAGCTGGAATTCAGGCAAGAGGATTTTGCAAGAAAAACCGGGCTTGACTTCGATTGGATAAGAAACAACACCTAGTTACCACCATTCCATCCATCACTTAGAAGCATCACTTCCCTACCGACTATGCCTCGATAGCTGGCCACAAGAACCTTGTTTTTGTTGGAACTTCCACCAACCCAGACCTTTATCGATTCTCCGTTGGGAAGGACATTGGCATAGCCGAGTACGTTCCACATCCCATCCGGCGAGATTTCCTCGATCAGCACGTCAACGAGGACTTCTCCCGAGGTGTTCTTGAAGCCTCTCTGGTGGGGGTGCTTGCAGACATTATCTCCGACCAGTCTCCGCTGCTGCCAGCGCCGGGCTTGCCGGACAATTAAAGGGGATATTCGGGTGATGATTGATAGGAACAATTCGAGGTTGGCTTGCAGAAAGTCAGGTGAAAGCATGTCCTTTTACCTCCTGAGGTTGGACGTTCGAGCTGGAGGGTTCCAACTCGGTTCGTGAACCTAAAGAGACAAACGCGTTGTCCAACGAGCCATAAGTTAAATGCACGCTGAGAACATCAACTAAACGGCGCGTAGGGACGCCCAGTGGACACGGATTTTTCGCAGTTGAGTCCCGTGCAGTGGTATATCCGTTTGCACTTTCAACTGGGCATGAAGTTCGAGGGTTTGGGGTTGCCCGCAAATGGTGGACACGTAGTGGAGCTACCTCATGGTTAGGCAGCGGTTTCTTTTTCGTTGGTGGTCTGGGTGATCTGGTGCTCGAAGTCGACGGGGCTGAGCATCCCGAGTGTGGAGTGCCGGCGTCGACGGTTGTAGACCACCTCAATCCAGCGGGCGACACCCATGCGTGCAGCATCCCGGGTAGGCCAGCGCTGCCGGTCGTAGAACTCCGTTTTCAGTGTCGACCAGAACGATTCAGCCATCGCGTTATCAAAACACACTCCGGTACGCCCGGCGGACTGGGCAATCCCCAGGCC
>NZ_JRNG01000060.1:0-7434 GCF_000759055.1 Corynebacterium tuscaniense DNF00037
TCGCTAGCTGTGCTTGGCTGTTAATGTCATGTCGACCAACTGCAGGAAGCGTATAACGTAGTCTTTGACAAAGCCTGCGGTGCCTTCATTGAGATGGCCGGAGTCTTCGAAGAGGGTGGGGGATTGGCCAAGGAATACCTCGGGCTGACCAGGAAGCGGCATATCGAAGTAGGACAGGGCGAGCCGGAGGTTCTTCTGTGAACTGTAGCCGCCCATGCGGCCTACAGAGTGACTGATGATACCTGCGGGAAGGTTCTTCCAAGCCACATCCGAGTTGGGCTTGGAACCGATGTCCACTGCATTCTTGAGACAGGCAGGGATAGTACGGTTATTTTCCGGGGTAACAAAGAGGACGCCGCTCGAGTTCTTGATGGTGTCGCGGAAAGTGGTGTACTCAGCTGGAATGGGCTTGTCCGTGACCGAGGGGTCATCGTAGTCGAAGTCATAGAGCGGCAAGTCACGGATTTCAACGATGTCTGCCTGGTAGTTTTCAGGGATCATTGTGAGCACTTCGTGTGCAATCTTGCGCGCAAATGAGCCGCGGCGCAGGCTGCCGACGATAACACTAATGCGTGGGGTGGTCATAGGAAGTCCTTTCTTCTTAGTTGGGCGTAGGTACGTGCGATCAAGGGAGAAAAGGCTTGCAGCCAAAGGCAGGCGGTGGCCCGGCGGCGTGGGCGGCAGTAAGAAAGTTATCCACTTTGTCTTCTTCATGGCGGAAGTACAGTTCGATGAGTCCTAACAGTCCCCCGAGGACGGCCTCCCGTGCGGCGGACGTATCCAAAAGCCGCATGGCTGCTGGTTGGTTTCCTTCGCGGATGGCTTCAAACAGCGCGATGGTCTCAAGCCAGCTTCCTTGGTCTGGTCGTGGAAACGGTTTAGAAATCCCAGTCATCATCACTCGTTTCTTCAGCGGTGCCAATGACATAGGAGGAACCGGAGCCGGAGAAGAAGTCATGGTTTTCATCTGCTCCAGGTGCTAGGGCAGCGAGGATTTCCGGGTTCACTTCCGTTTCTTCAGGTGGGAAGTAGTCCGGGTAGCCCAAATTCATGAGCGCCTTATTGGCGTTATAGCGAACGAATACAGCTACATCATCCATGAGCCCCAACGGCTCATATAGCTCGCCGGAATAATCCAGCTCTAGGGCATAAAGCTCTTCGAGCAAGGAAATAGTGAAATCATGCATCTCCTGTTGCCGTTGTGGAGCAGACGTTTCCAGTCCGCGCTGGTACTTGTAGCCTGAGTAGTAACCGTGCACTGCCTTGTCACGCAGAATGAGGCGAATCATGTCTGCCGTATTTGTCAGGGTGGCGTGGACGGAAAAATGCAGGGGAAGATAGAAACCCGCGTAGAGAAGCAGCGAGGAAAGCAGCGTCGATGACACTTTGCGCTTGAGTGGATCGGGTCCAAAATAATGAGTGAGCACTTTTTTGGCGCGTGCCTGGAGAAGGTCATTATTCACCGCCCAGCGGTATGCCTCATCAATTTCTTTCGTACTGCTCAAAGTAGAAAACACTGAAGAGTAAGAACGGGCATGGACTGATTGCATGAAGGCGATGTTGGTATACACGGCCTCCTCGTGCTCGGTGCGGGCATCTTGGATCTGACAGATTTCGCCCACAGTGGCCTGGACGGTGTCCAGGGTGGTGAGTCCCGTGAACACCCGCATGGTGAGGTTGCGTTCCTCCGGTGTCATCCTCTGCCACGCCGGGAGATCGTTTGAAAGTGGAACCTTTTCTGGCAACCAAAAGTTGGCGGTGAGGCGGTTCCACACTTCAAGATCCTTCTCATCGCTCACCCGATTCCAATTGATGGCGCGGATGCGGGCTGAAGGGTCATGCCGGTAACTTGGCGGCGTAACTGAGATGCTGGTTAGCTCAGCAGTGTTTGATGTTGAAGACATAGCTTCTTTCTTTCTTGATGGATGGTTGTGAATGAAGGAAGGACCGTGTTCCTACAGAGCACAGGAAACGCAGCCTTCGACCTCGGTTCCCTGGAGTGCAGGTTGGCGTAAACGGATGTAGTACAAGGTCTTGATTCCGGCTTTCCAGGCATAGATTTGTGCCTTGTTGATGTCCCGCGTAGTGGTGTCAGCGGTGAAGAACAAAGTCAGGGAAAGCCCTTGGTCCACGTGTTGGGTGGCCATAGCGTAGGTGTCGATGATTTTTTTGTACCCCACGGTGTAGGAGTCATCGAAATACTCCAAGTTGTCGTTGGTCATTTCCGGTGCGGGGTAGTACACGCGCCCCAAGCGGCCTTCCTTGCGTATTTCAATCTTGGAGGCAATCGGGTGTATGGACGCGGTGGAGTCATTGATGTAGGAAATTGATCCAGTGGGTGGAACTGCCTGCAAGTAGGCGTTGTAGATGCCGTCTTGCATCACTTGGTTCTTGAGCCATAGCCAATCCTCGCGTTGAGGAATCTGCACGCCAGCCTCATGGAATAGCTGTTTTACGTGGTCAGTGGCCGGCGCCCAGTCTTGGTCGATGTACTTGTCGAAGTAGACGCCAGTGGCATAGGTGGATTCTTCAAAGCCAGTGAATCGTTGACCTTTCTCAACCGCTAGCGCATGGGATGCACGGAGCGCATGATAGGTCACGGTCAGGAAATAGATATTTGTAAAGTCCAGTGCTTCGGCGCAGCCATAAGGAATACGCTTGGAAGCCAGGAAACCGTGGAGATTCATTTGGCCCAACCCGATGGCATGCATGGATGCATTACCGTGAGCGATGGAAGGAACAGCTTCGATATTTGTTAGGTCTGAGACCTTCGTGAGAGCGCGCACCGCGGTTTCAACAGTTTCCCCAAAGTCCGGTGATTCAAAAGCTTTAGCGATGTTGAGCGACCCTAGATTGCAGGAAATGTCCTGGCCAACGGTGGTGTAGTTACCTGAGGCGCCGTAGGTGGATGGCGTGTTGACCTGGAGGATCTCACTACACAGATTGGACATATTGATATGTCCTTTGAGGGGATTAGCGCGGTTGACCGTATCCTCAAAGAGTATGTAGGGGTATCCAGATTCAAACTGAAGCTCAGCCAGCGTGGTGAAAAACTCGCGGGCCTTGATAGTCGTATGAGAAATTCGCGGATTGGAAACCAGCTCGTCGTAATACTCGGTGATAGACATGTCAGACATGGCTACGCCGTACTCGCGAGCGATGTCATACGGGCTAAAAAGATGCATATCCTTGTTCTCTTTGGCCAGCTGGAAGGTTATATCTGGAATAACAACTCCCAGCGAAAGAGTCTTAATGCGGACTTTCTCATCGGCATTTTCCCGCTTGGTATCCAGGAAACGAAGAATATCTGGATGGTGCGCATGTAGGTAGACGGCTCCAGCGCCCTGTCGAGCGCCCAATTGGTTGGCATAGCTGAAGCTATCTTCCAGAATTTTCATGACTGGGACTACGCCGGAAGCTTGGTTCTCAATCTTTTTGATTGGGGCTCCGGATTCGCGCAGATTGCTCAGTAACAAGGCCACACCACCGCCGCGTTTTGAAAGCTGCAGTGCAGAGTTCACGCTGCGGCCAATGCTTTCCAAATTGTCTTCGATGCGAAGGAGGAAGCAGGAGACCATTTCGCCACGCTGGGCTTTTCCTGCGTTGAGAAAAGTAGGGGTGGCGGGCTGGAAGCGTCCGGTCATGATGTCATCCACCAGCTTCTCCGCAAGCTCTTCATCGCCCTGTGCAAGGTACAAAGCTGTGGTGGCGACGCGTTCTTCGTAGCCTTCCAGAAATCGCGAGCCATCAAAGGTTTTCAGTGCGTATGAAGTAAAGAACTTAAATGCGCCGAGGAAAGTGCGGAACTGATGCTTGGCTCGGTGGGCTCTGTCGTACATAGTGCACAGAAAATCGTCATCATAAAGCTCAAGGAATTCCCGCTCGTAGTATTCGTTATCAACCAACCACTCCAAGCGCTGCTTGGTGGATTCAAACTGATGCATGCGGGGAGTGACATGGTGCGCTAAAAAGTCTTGTGTTGCCTCAATGTCCTTGTCGAACTGGATTCTTCCCGAATCGTCGAATAGGTTCAGCTGCGCGTTGAGTGCATGGTAGCTCTTGCGCTTACCGACACCGCCGGCATCGTCTGCTGAAGCGGTGCGGGGCGTAGGGCCAATGGGCTGTGTGGGGGTGGCCTTAAGTGGCGGCATTGTGGTTTCCAATCTGTGTGTTGCGGATGTGGTCTTCATTTTGTGGGAAATCAATGGGGTGTAATTGTTAGTTGCTTTGCTGCTCCCAAAACTTGTGAAGGCCCTGCTTTACAGCGGCAACGTCCTTCTGCGTGCCGAGTAGCTCGAAGTGATACAGCTCTGGAACGTGGCACTTAGCGGAAATGATGCGGCCGGCGACGCAGTAAGCGCTTCCGAAGTTGGTATTGCCTGAGGTAATCACGCCCCGGATAAAGGAACGGTTGATTGGGTCATTGAGGAAGTCGATGACCTGTTTGGGGACTGCGCGCTTGAGCGAGCCACCGCCGTAGGTTGGAACGATGAGTACGTACGGGTGTGAAACCTGGATCATTCCGGTTTTCTTGGGCCGCAGTGGAATGCGCACTGCGGGTCTATCTAAGCGTTCGACGAATCTTTTTGTGTTTTCAGAAACGCTAGAAAAGTACACCAAATCTGGTGAGTCTGACATGACAATCCTGCTCATCCTGGCCTTAGCCATAAGTGGGATAGGTGATGATCGAAAAGATTAACTACGTACTACCGTAGTTGCAAACTACGCCGCACCGTAGTTTTTAAAAGGGCAGGTAGGGACAGGATTAATGAGAAAGGGAAAGACTACAGGCTGTGGTGTGCTACAAACACTGCGTCCGTAGCTGGGCGCCCAAGTACTACCCACTGAGTACTGTCGGCTACCTGTACTTCGAGCGATTCTGAAAAGGGCGTTCCTTCGCGCGTGGTAAGAACAGCCCCAATGACGATGCCTTGCTCTTTGAGGAAGGCCAGCAGTTGTGGGTCGGAATCAGAAATGCGTTCCACGGTCACCTGCGGTTGTGCGCCGCTGTCGGTGAGACGGTGCGCACTGGGGATAGTGACCTGTCCATCAACCGTAGGGATAGGGTCGCCGTGTGGATCCCTAGTGGGGTAATTGAGGAACTTATCCACGCGCTCTATGAGCATGTCAGACACCGCGTGTTCAAGATTTTCGGCTTCATCATGGACCTCGTCCCACGTATAATCCAATGCTTGAACCAAAAAAGACTCAAGCAATCGGTGGCGGCGCACCATGACCAATGCGTACTGCCTGCCAAGTTCGGTTAACTCCACAGAGCCATAGGGCGTGTGTGACACGAGCCCTTGCTTCGACATTTTGCGCACTGCATCGGAGACCGAGGAGAGCTTGAGTCCCAGCTGTTTCGCTATAAGTGTGGCGGTAACGGGCTCGGATGACCATTCCTTTAGCCCCCAGATAGCTTTCAAATAGTTCTGGGTACTGGTGGACAGCTCAGAAACAGACATGAGTAAATGTTAACCCAGCTTCCGTATGCGCCTTAGGCGCTGTGCCCCAACGCTCATAGCGAACAGAGGCCAAGTTTGAGAGGAATGCCGGTAAGGTGGGGCCAGTTAAAGCATTCTTCACTTGAAGGAGAACCACTAATGTCTGAGAAGATTTCAATGAACTTGAAGTGCGCCAGCGTAGTGCGTAATGGAATGGCTAGTACACAGTGCAGTAAAACAGCGCATGTAATGGCTCATGTAATGCACTGTGTAGAGACAGAGCGTCTGAAGTGCCCCGAGTTTTGTTCCTAGGCATTTGCCTTGATTTCTATTTTTGCTTGGGGCGGGTTCTGCTTCCAAAATTCGGTTTCCACCTCGACCGGGGTTCGGTATCCCAAGCTTTGGTGAAGCCTTGTCTCGTTCCACCATGACACCCACTCGAACGTCGCGATTTCTACCTCGACAACGTCATTCCACCTGCGGGTATGGATCAGCTCGTTCTTGTAGGATCCGTTGACGTTTTCAGCAAGAGCATTGTCGTAGGAGTCACCGACAGTTCCGGTGGAAGCTGTAATGCCGTGTTGGGTAAGTCGCTCGTTGTAGACCACGCTGACGTACTGCGATCCGTGATCCGAATGGTGAATGAGACCTGTTGTTTCCTCAGCACACACGATCGCCTGCTTGAGAGCTTGCAACGGCAGTGCTTCGGTGCGCATGGAATCTGATAACGCCCACCCAACGATCCGTCGAGAGTAAACGTCGGTGACAAACGCGGCGTACACAAAGCCTTTCTTCGTGCGCACATACGTAATGTCGGCCACCCACAGTTTATTCGGGCCCTGAGCTTTGAATTCACGCTCGACTAAGTCCGGGCGCAGATCAGGCACGTTAGCTTTTCGGGTTGTGATAGGTGATCTGCCTTTGCCTTTGCCAGAAACACCGGCCAAGCGCATCAGCCGGGCGGTTTGTTCACGCCCGATATCAATTCCGTCGCGGCGGAGAGCATGCCACATTTTCCGCACGCCGTAGACGCCGTAATTATCCCGATGAACAGTTCTAATGCGGTCGATCAGCACAGCATCGCGAAGGCGACGAGCACTTAATCCACGGGCCTTGGACTGGCGATAACCACGCGAGGTGATAAACCCACCAGCCCGGTTATTCTTCAACGTCTTACAAATGAACTCGACAGAGAAACGATTCCGGTATTTATCGATGAACCGGATCATTTCCGACGTTTCGGGTCGAGTTCCGACGCGAAAAAGCCGAGGCAGCCTTCAGCAGCTCGTTAGTGTCGCGTAGCTCTTGATTTTCACGGCGTAGCCTCGCGTTTTCGGCGGCCAAGTCTTCAGGCACAGGTTCTGGGATGTTTCCCGCACGGCGGGCCTGCTGGGTCCATTGGCGAGCCGTGTGCCATGAAACCCCCAGCTTTGGGGCTACTGCCTGGCATGCGGCTTGCATCGACATATTTTCCGCCAAGATGCGATCTTCCACGAGACGGACCACGCGGTCCTTGGCATCCTGGTCAAATTTTCTTGGCATATTCCAGATTTTCCCATCTACTCAAACGGAACAAAACCTGGGACACTTCAGTCTGGAGCAGGAGTATCAGCGCTCCCGTACTGGACGGCGACGGCGTTATGCGTGGTCTGTGCTGAAAAAATAACCCCGCAGGTTTCCCTGCGGGGTGTTGTTGCAACTAGAACGGCACTTCTTCAGAGTCATTAGCAGCAGCGTTATCTGCGCTGTTCTCGCGGCGTGCTGCTCGTGCCTCAGACTCCTTCTTGGAGTCGATCAGCTGCACAGTGTCGATGCGCGCTACCAGCGGATAGTGCTTGTTGCCGTCCTTATCGGTGTAGTTGTCAGTCTTCAGCGAGTAGCTCACTGCAACGCGATCACCAGCGCCGATGCATCCGAAGACGCCGAGGTTCTTGGCGTCAGCCACGTAGCCAGTGAGTTCGACAATCTCGGACTCGACCTTGCCGGTGGT
>NZ_JRNG01000061.1:0-683 GCF_000759055.1 Corynebacterium tuscaniense DNF00037
TTATCTGAGTGGGTGTGATTTGCCGTGCAATTTGGGTACTTAAGCAGCGGCTTTGCTGCTGCGGGGTGGTTGCGCTGTCGCTACAGCACTGCCCAGGGCAGCGGTGTGCCTGCCGCCTCTAGGTCGCGCAGTTCTTGTGTTGCGCCCGGATCGGCGTCCTCGCCGTCGATGCCGTCGGCGAGCTGGTAGAGCAGTTCCAGGTCGGTGTGGATGAAGTCGCGCATCAGGTGCCTCCTTGTTCGGATTGGTGGTCAATCCGTCTGTTGGAGACAGCTCTGCTGTCTAGGGGTCGCTCCCTTGCCTCGTTGAGGTGTCTGTCGTCGCAAGCCACGGCCGACGAGAAATAGAAACCCCGTTGCATCGCTGCAACGGGGTGTGTGGGATTACTCGGCGAACAAGATCGTTCGGGTCTTCTCAGCGCCCTCGCGAACGAGTTCAACCATCCGCTCGCCTTGGCCGATGTCGGTCAGCTTGGCCACCAGAGACGGGAAGTTCTCGTCTGGCCCGATCTCGGTGGCTCGCTGCGCAGCCACGCCAGCCAGCCCCGGCTGGCCTGTGGCGTGCGCGAGCACGGCAACAGTGGCCGTGAGCTGCGAGCGCATCCCTGGCCAGCTGGTCGGGACGGCACGCATAACCTTCTCTATAAACGCAAGGCCCGCCTGCGGGTCATCGAGCAGCGCTGC
>NZ_JRNG01000062.1:0-7939 GCF_000759055.1 Corynebacterium tuscaniense DNF00037
AGAAACGATCCACAGGGTGCGCACACTGAAGCGCGCGCAGGAGACCGAAGAACAGCGAAAACGGGCCGGTTCCCTGCAAACCGAAAAAACTTCCAGACACTTGGCGCGGAATCAACCGGGCAGTCGATGCTCGATGCTCGAGGATTAGAAAACTACAGCACTCCCTGCTCTCGCGCCGATGCCACGGCGGAGGTGCGGGAGCGTACCCCCAACTTGTCGTAGATGTGCACGAGGTGGGATTTCACCGTTGCCTCGGAGAGCATAAGCTGCTGGCCGATTTCGCGGTTGGAGGATCCGTCGGCGACGAGCTGGAGTACCTCTAGCTCACGCGGGGTTAGGGAGGATCGCGGGGCGCGGTCACGGGTTTGGAGGCGGTCGCGGACCATCGGTGACATTGCTGGATCGCCCTTGGCGGTGGAGCGAACTGCGGCGAGTAGTTCCTCCGGGGGTGCGTCCTTGAGCAGGTAGCCAACGGCACCGGCCTCGATGGCGCCGAGGATGTCCACGTCGGTGTCATAGTTGGTCACCATGAGCACTTTGGGCGGGTTGTCCATGGTGGCGCGGATTTCGCGGGTGGCGTCTGCACCCGTCGTCAAGCGGGCGCCTTGGGCGCCGGGGCCGAAGCGGAGGTCCATTAGGATCACGTCGATGCCACCTGCTTGGGCGGTGGCAATGGCTCCTTCGGCGGTGGCGACTTCGCCGACGACGATGATGTCATCGGCTTCTTCCAACACGGCGCGAAGGCCTAGGCGGACAATTTCGTGGTCATCCGCAAGCAAGACGCGAATCATGTATCCTCCTCAATCTTTTGGTTGATAGTACCACTATCAGGTATGGCGACAGACACTGCGGTCGGTCCACCAGGTGTGGATTCCACCACGAGCTCACCGCCAAGTTCAGCTGCGCGGGTACGCATGGCATCAATGCCAATGTGCCCCAGGCCGCTGGGGCGCTGGGGCGCGGCACCTACATCAAAACCACGCCCATTATCTACCACGTCCAGGCGGATCTCATCCGGTGCAAAGGTGAGCGTCACCCGGGACTTCGTCGCGCCGGCGTGTTTGACCACGTTGCTCATCGCGCCCTGGGCGATGCGGAGCAGACCTGCTTCAAGGCGCATGGGCAATTGGCGGGGGTCACCGTCAGTGGTGATTTCAAATTCCACGTCGCCGGCATAGCCAAAGGAAGCAGCAATCCGCTCAAGTGCCTCGGGGAGGGAGGTCTCCGATAGTGGCGCGGGGGTCAAGGCAGCAATCATCGCACGGGTTTCCGCCAGGTTGTCGGAGGCAGACCGGCGCGCGACTTCGATGCGGCGCAGGGGGGCGGCCAATTCTTCGTCGGTAAGCGATGTTTTTTCTAGGTCGCGCTCGGCGGCGTGCAGCAGCATCTGGATTGAGGACATGGATTGCGCAACCGTGTCGTGTATTTCGTGTGCGAGGCGCTGACGTTCCTGCACAACTCCCGCTTCACGTTCTTTGAGCGCGAGGGCTTTCTGTGTGGTCACCAGTTCCTCAATGAGTTCCTCGCGCTCTGCACTCACGCGCGCAATCACGTTGAATGCGTACGTGATCAGCACGACCACCAGCGCAGACACCGCCGGGCCCATCACACCACCGAAAGTGAGGCCACGCGGCACCTGGAAGAGGACTGAGATGGCCAGCATGACCACTACGCCGATGACACCCACCCAGTTACTAAACGCCCGCATGTACAGGAAAAACAGGGTAAACACCCAGTACACAGCGATAGGTGTGAACATCATGGCAACAACCCACACACCGCTTAAGCCCGCTAGCCAGAGGAAGCGTCCGGTGGGGTTGAGGTCCCGCATGTTCATCGCGCCGAAGAAGTACATGAAGCTAAACACAGCGATGAGCAGCACAAGCACCGCGCCCTGCTCCAGGTTCATCTGCACAACGCCGCCGAGGGAGACGAGCAAAATAGCCACCGTTAGCGCCGCAATGCCCGTATCCAGAGCACGGTTGACGGGTGGTGGGGCGGACTCATTCAAGGCGGTTACCATGGAAGGCATGTGGAGGAGCCTACCCGTTGTTTTACTATTCACCGCCGTTGCCTTAGCTGGGTGCGCGCCAAATGAGACGTCGCAAGAAAGCAGTGAGCTTATCGACGTCCCCTCAACCTCCCCCATCTCCCTTCCCCCCGAAGAACCCCTGAGCACCACCCCGGGCCCCTGCCCGTATCTGGATGTGGGGTTTGTGGAGCAGGCCAATGGCCAGCGCGTGACCGGGACTGGCACCGATGATCGTTTCGATCCCCCGGCTTGTGTGTTTTTGACCTACGGCGATGAGCCACAATTGGAGGTCACGGTCCACCACACTGGCTCTGTTGCCGAGGCCCGCGCCGTGGTTGATCGTGCCGCCCCGGTTGATTCCACCTCCCTAGCGGACAGCCCTGCCGGCTGGTCCGGGGGTCGCTCCGGGGGTGAGGACGGCGCCATCTACGCCGTATCCAAGGAAACTGTTGCCGTAGTTGTGCGCAGCAATCAAGCCGAGTCCGTGAAGGCCCAGGCAGTGGCGGAGGAAGCGATTACCAACCTTGACCTATAGCTGTAGTGACGTCGTTGTACGGCATCATGGTGGCCACCCAGGGGAACACCACTTCCATGAGCAGGAAGAACAGCGCAGTAAGCACCACGAGGATGATCAGGAGTTTCAACGGAAATGGCCCGGGCAGGGCGTTCCACAGTGCGCGGTACATAGCGGTTACCTCTTCGGAGTCATATCGGTTTGGATGGCGTGGATGATCATGCGTTCTGCGTTGGAGAACTGCGGATGGCACGTGGTCAGGGTGAGCACAGGCAACAGGTCTGGTGATTCCGCAGAGTCATTGCGCCCCGGATGCGGTGCCACAACCCCAACATCCGAGGGGAGGGTGATGTGCCGGCCTTGCACTCCCGCGTAATCGCCCGATGCTACGCGGTCCAGCATTGGTCCCGACAGGCACCCAGCTAGTTCCGCACGACGAGCCTCAGCGGAACCAGCCTCCACGGGCAGCAACCGGTACGTGATCGTGCTGTCACGGGTTTCCACCACAATCTCATCACACGCCTTCAACCGGCCCAGATCATTAAAAGGTGCCCCTTTACCCACGCGGTGCCCAGCCAAAGCGAAATTGCCGGGCATACCCGGCATCTGGCTTTCAGAGTAATGGCCCGGACCCGTCAACAACGAGGCGTCATCAGTGCCTTCCACCACCGCATACTGGTAATCCGGCCCGAAAGCGGGGATGCGCAGCACGGCAAAAGCGTCGCCGATGGCGGGGGTGTGGTTGGTGCGGGGGTTACTCCAATCGTCGATAAGCTGCTCTTGTGCATGGCTCTGCTTGCGGCCGGCATCAAGGTTCGTCCAGTACGCCTCATAAAACGCGAACAACAACAACACAACACCAAAGGTGAGCAGCACTTCACCGATCACCTCTTGCACGCGGACTTTTCGGCGAGGCGCATCCACGGTATTCCCCGTCATAGAAGACATGACCTAACATTAACGCAGCAACAACTAGTCGTGACTATTTGAGGAGAGACGAAGGCCCATGATCGAAGCATTCGTCTACCCCGTGTCAGCGGTAATGAAATTCTGGCACTGGCTGCTCGCCGACATTTTCACCGTCTCCCCGGACACCGCCTGGGTACTGTCAATCGTGCTTCTCGTGGTCACAGTGCGCGGCTTTTTGGTCCCCTTCAACTGGTCCATCTTCAAATCCACGCGCGTTATGCTCATGATGCGCCCCGAACAGGCCCAACTAGAAAAACAGTACGGCGAATCCCTCGACGCGAACGACATTGAAGCGCACGAAAAAGCACTGAAAAAACTAAACAAAGACTACGGCTACAACCCCCTGACAGGCTGTATCCCGCCACTCATCCAACTTCCCTTCATCCTCGGCCTCTACCGCCTCCTGCTATGGATGTCCGTGCCCGAAAACGGCCGCACCGGCACCAACATTGGCCTGCTCACCCCCGATGACATCGCCGGATTCCTCCAAGCCTCCTTCCTCGGTGTGCCACTGCCTGCCTACGTGAGCATGAGCCAAGAACAATTCGCGGCACTAGGCACCACCAGCCCCGAAGTCCGCGCAGTGGCAATGCCAATGCTCATCAGCGCCATCATCTTCACCACATTCAACACCTTCGTCTCACAGCTACGCTCGCGTGTCCACCTAGATTGGGACGCCCCGATGTCCGTCAAGATGTACAACCTCATGTGGTGGATGCTCTTTGTCATCCCCGTCATCCTGGGCGTCGCCGGCACCACCGGCCTCATCCCAATCGCCCTGCTCATGTACTGGTTCCTGGGTAACCTTTGGACACTCATCCAAACGATCATCCTGTGGTGCGCCCTGTGCGTCCGCTTTCCCCTTGAAGATCAGCACCTCGACCACATCCTGAACACCCGCAGCGCCATCACCGCGCCCCGCAAGTTACGCCGCCGCCGCCTCCTCGCCGCCCTGAAGCGCCCATGGACCATCTTCCGCGTTCACCGCAAGAACAAACAAGTAGAGAAAACAGAAAAACTCGAACGCAAAGAGAAGAAAACGCACCAAAAATCCATGGCCAAGCAAAAACGCAAGGTTCAATCTGAAAAGCGCAAAGCGGAACGCCAAAAACGGAAGGAAGAAGCCGAAACTAAATTGAATAATCCGGCGGCGGAACCGACAACATCTGACGCGCCAGATCCTTCGCCGTAATCAACGGACCCTGATCTCGGCTGATTCGCGCACCCGTCATACCACCATCAAGGAAGATCAGCAGCTGGCTCGCCTGCTCACCAGAAGGGTAGCCGTTCTTCTTGTTCAGAAGCTCCGTCATCGTGCTGTGCATCCACTGGCGGTGTGCCACACACGTGGCCACGATCTCTCGCTCCGAATCCGTTTCCGGCCGCGGATATTCGGCAGCGGCGTTAATGAAAGGGGAACCGCGGAAATCCTTCGCCGGTTCCTCCTCAATAGCCAAGTCAAAAAACGCCAGGATCTTTGAATCGGCGTCAATCATCGTGGCGGTCATCTCCCGCCAGCGAGCCCGATACTGCTCATCCAACTGCTCGAGATAAGCAATAACCAGGTTGTCCTTCGAGCCCAATAGGGAATAAAGCGAAGCCTTGGCTACATCGGCTTCACGCAAGATCCGGTCAATACCGATGACGCGGATGCCTTCCTCCGTGAACAGTTTCGTCGCCGCATCCAAAAGACGCTGCCGTGGGCTTGGCCGGTTGCGGCGACGATTGGTTGTCTTCTTCTTCGAAGTGGGGGCGTTGTCCTGGGTCACGCCCCTCAATATAGACAAACCGGTACGTTCATTCAACGGGAAGGTAGAAAAACAGGTTCCTAATTGCGCTTACCAGAAACCTTATTCAGAATCCACAGCACAAGAACCGCACCGAAGATACAGGTCAGGAAACTAAAGAACCAGCCCTTGCTCTGAACATCAACAAAGAAGGAAAGAATCCAACCACCCAATAGACCACCGACAATACCGGCGACAATATTAGCGATAACGCCCATCGACGCATCCCGGTTCATAATCATCGAAGCAATCCAGCCAGCGATGCCGCCGAGGACGATCCAAGCAATGAAACCCATAGAAAGAGTCATTATCAGTACTCCTTAAATACCCAATACTATTTTGCGCTCCGCTTGGAGAGAATGCTCCAAAACGGACTGACTACCCCAGTGTGCCATCAAAAAAGAAACCGTGGGCAACGGATCACCCACGGTTATATAACGTTTCAGCTTTATAGCCGGTCAAACGCCTGTTGCGAATCCTCTATTGCGGCAGAATCTCCGGACGCACCACCATCATCGGACACGGAGCAGCCTGGAGCAGCGCACGGGACGTGGAACCAAGCAGCATGCCCTTGAAACCACCACGGCCATGAGAACCAGTGATGAGCAACTGCGCCTTCTCCGCCTGATCCACCAAGGCACGAACCGGACGGTCACGCGTAATCACCTTGGTCACTTTCACATCAGGGTACTTCTCCAACAGCGGCGCAAGAGCAGCATCGAGCTTTTGCTCACGCTCCTCCTCGAAACGCTTCCACTGGTTATCCCCCAAGATGGCGCCAGAGACAGGCTCATGCACCTGATTCTCCAGATACGTATGCACAGCAACCAGCTCTGCACCACGGGCCTGTGCTTCCTCAAAAGCCACCTTGGTTGCCTTTGCAGAAACCTCAGAGCCATCCACACCCACGACCACAGGGCCGTACTTGGTCTCATCGGTCACCGCATTGTCCTCGCGCACCACCACAACCGGGCAGGACGCGTGAGACACCACAGCAGCAGACACGGAACCCAGCACCATGCCGGACAAGCCACCCAGGCCACGGGAACCCATCACGATCATGATGGCCTGCTTCGACATATCCAGCAGCATGTCAATCGGGGAGCCCTCAACCACCGTGTGGCCGATTTCCAAATCAGGAGCAACCTCGAGGGCTAGTTTCTTTGCCTCCTCGATTTTGTGGAGGCATTCGTTCTGCAAATCGTCGAAAAGCTCCTGCGGTGGAACCATGCCCTCCGCATACAGGAACTGCGGCATCGTATATGACGACGCCAAACGCAGCGGCACCCCTCGCTTATTCGCAGTGTTCGCCGCCCAACGGACGGCGTTATTCGACGGATCCCCGCCATCAACAGCGACGACAACGGCCTTTTGCTGGGTCATGAGCATGCCTTTCCGCTACAGCTTGAATGTGCATAAACACCGAACACCACCCATTGTAGCGCCGGCCACGACAACCGCTTTCGAGCTAGCGAGGAATCTCAATCTCATGTGCCGCGGGCGCGTTTGCCGGGTACAGAATCGTGTACAGATTCCACAAGAGATCGGCAATGATCTTGCCAATCCCGTCGCTGAAAAACTGAGAAAGCTGGGCAACAATCACATCAAGGTTCATGTGGAATAAATTAGTACATGTGAAGGACATACGGAAGCAGAACACCCACCCACCTTTGCCACCCCGCAATGGACTTGGTGCAACACGCGCCCGCGTCCCGGACGGTGAGCCTATTAAAGCCTGGGACTTTGTCTGGCATCTGATATCCACCCAACGGCACAGACACCCCGACGACAATGAGGATGCCGTAACCGAAAGATTCAAGGAAGCAGAGGTCGTTTACGCCGACTCCACTCCGGTCGACCCCGATCAAAAACTTGAGCCCGGAACAGACATCTACTTCTACCGTCGTCCGGCCCCCGAGACCCGCGTCCCGTATTCCATCCGCACGGTCTATGAGGACAGCGGCATCCTCGTCGTGCACAAACCCCCCTTCCTGGCCACCATGCCGCGCGCTTCCCACATCACGGAGAACGTCACCGTGCGTTTGCGTCGCGCCACTGGAAATGAGGAGCTCACACCCGCACACCGTCTGGACCGAATGACCGCTGGGCTGCTGCTCCTGACCAAGCGCGCCTCCTTGCGCGGCGCCTACCAGGAACTCTTCGCGCGACGCGAGGTGGACAAGCTCTATGAGGCAATTGCCGACGACAAAGGCCTCACCCCCACCACCTGGGAACACCACATTGAAAAGCACGAGGGCGAACTAGCCGCCCACATCATTCCCGATGCGGAATCCAACGCCCTGACGTATCTCAACGCGGTGGAGCCCCTCCCTGACAGCCCAGGATCTGCGCGCTACCTGCTTCAACCCGTGACCGGGCGAACCCACCAGCTGCGCGTCCAGATGAATATCGCTGGCGTTCCCATCCACGGTGACGGCGTGTACCCCGAACTGTTACCAGCCGCCGGCGAAGACTTCGGCAAACCCATGATGCTCACCGCCGTCGCACTCGCTTTCCGCGATCCCGTAAGCAAGCTTCCACGCTGCTTTACGACGGGCGGCTACTCCCACCTGCCCCTTCCCGAACCCCTGTTCCGGTGAAGCCCGGAAACAAGAATTAACGCGGCTTCCGCCACTG
>NZ_JRNG01000063.1:0-7784 GCF_000759055.1 Corynebacterium tuscaniense DNF00037
ATAACACGCTTAGGCGGGCTATGTGGTGCACTAGAGACATGATTCTGAATAATTCTAATTGGTTCTCAATGATCGTTTAGGGCGCGGAAATGCGAGGGTTAAGCGGCAAAAGTGTGTCTGGTTCAGCCTGGCGTGGGGGTTAGATCAGGCCTTTCATAAACAACCTGGGCTTTATGGGTTGGTGTGCTTAGCCAGGCCAGGGCCGTCGAAAGACGACAGCGGCGCGGTGCCGGGTGCTTCGAATCGACGGAAAAGACCACGCTAATTGCCCATCACGGATTCGCATCAGTAGGGTGAAAACATGTCGAAGAGCCAGGCGCAGCGTAGCGTGCCGCGCAACCCCCGCACACGCCGACGCTCACCCGGTTGGGTGCCCGACCAACACGGCGCCTGGTTCATGGTCACCGTCCCCGCTATCACTGGTGTCATCCTGGCGCCGTCGTGGACTGCGATTCCCCTGTTGCTGACCTGGTGGCTCGGCTATTTCACGTTTTTCGCCGGCAGCGTCTGGATCCGCTCGCGCTTCCGCGAACGCAACCGGCCCCCGGTCCTTGTCTACGGGTCGCTCGCCGCCATCGCGGGTGTGACAACGCTGATCTTCGACTGGCGGCTTCTCATGTGGGTCCCGGCGTTCGCGCCGTTGGTGGCCATAGCCGTATTCGAGGCATGGAAGCGGCGTCCGAGGTCGCTGTTGTCGGGCGTCTCCACTGTCGTAGCAGCCTGCCTCATCCTGCCGGTGGCCGCGTGGGCCGGGGGAGGCCTGGATGCGGAGGCGTGGGCCGCATTTGCCGTGTACCTGGCGTACTTCGTCGGCACTGTGCCCTACGTGAAGACGCTCATCCGTGAACGCGGCTCCAAGCCCTGGTTCACCGGGTCGGTGGTCTATCACGTCGTCGTGCTTGTCGCCGCCGTCGTCGCCGTGCTCGGCACCGGCGGGCATCCGTTCCACCCAGCGATCATCGTCGTGGCCGTCGTGTTTCTCGCGCGGGCGACGCTGATGCCGATCACCGGCGCACGTCGTGAGAAGCCATGGACGCCGAAGATCGTCGGACTTCTCGACGCCGTCATCACGGTGCTGGTGGTCATCGTCGTGCTGCTCTGAGGCTCCCCATTCGCTGCAGCGTCACTTTGGTGAGCAAATGATAGCGCTACCGGCCGCTGAACTGATTGAAGTTCCGATCGGGATGTAGTTGACGGTTCGACGAATGATCAAAGTATCGACGTACTTCACGGGATGGGGAGACGTGGCGTTCGCGCAGGCAGTAGCGGGTGGCGGCGGAGCTGCCCGCGGGGGAAGTTTTCCAAGCGAAAGCAGTTGGTTTCCACAGTAGGACGTGGTGCATGAACTGCCGGAATGTCCGTTTTTGCTTTGTGGTTTATCCCCGTACGCCACGTGAAGGACGGCCCGGAGGTAGGGCCGTATAAGTCCTTCGGGTGGCGCGAGTCCTAGGCCTTCACCCAGCTTGTAGGGCGATGGGTGTTGGATCTTTCCTCAATATTGTGTTTGCTCTGTGTCCTTGGAGTGAGGGGGGTGGGGACCCATCTCCGGGATTTGCGAACCGGGTGAGGAGATTACGGCGACCGCACTGCGCGAGGTCAAAGAAGAGATTGGTTTTGATGGCCGCATCGAAGCGCTTCTCGGCGTGGGGCAGGTGGCCTCTGCGGCGCGACGACCAGCGCGGCGAGCGCCACAGGATCCTCCGCCAGTAACGCCGCAGGTCAGCAGGATAGTGCGGCGGCTTCATGGGCGCCCCTATGTCGCAGGGCCGCCGCAAGGATGACAAGAAGCAGCGCCCGAAAGCGGTCACCAGTGCGGTTGAGAGGGAGGGCAACATCCACGCCCTGCTTGGCGACGCCCCCTTGGTCAACCCCGGCGTCATCGGCTTCAATGTGCGTGGTCGGTAGGCAGGCCAGCGCGCTGGTGTAGTTCGGCGGCGCGCTCGGGGCGTGGCCGCAGCCGCCAGATGTGCGCGCTCACCCCGGCACCGATCCCGACGAGCAGCAATGCCACCGGCCACAGCCCGACCACCACAATCACCACCCATATGGAGGCGCCCATCCCCAACCAGAGTAGCCCCACAATCCGCAGCTTCTGCGCCCGCGTCAGCTGTCCTGAGTAGTAATCAATAATGAACGGCCCGAACGTGTCATGGCGCAGCAGGTAGCGCTCCATCCTCGGCGAACTCCGCGTGAAGCACATCAGCGCAAGCAGCAGAAACGGCGTCGTGGGCAGGATCGGCAGCCACACGCCGGCCGCGCCCAGGGCGAGCGCCACCAGTCCCACAATCATGTACACGTATCGCATCGTTGCCACATTCTAGCCGCAACATACAACAATAGTTGTATGACTGCCTGCACTATCTTGTACGCCTCGTTCTACGGATCTACCAAGGAATACGCGGATGAGCTTGCAAAACGCCTCGGTACCACCGCCGAGCCAATCCCCGACGCCGACTTCAACCCCGAAGGCCCCATCGTGGTCCTCGCCCCCCATCCATGGCCCGAACAACCCCGGCGCCAGCTTTATCGGCAAGCTTCCCACCCCACTTTTCGGAGCCCGCACCGAGCGCCTCTAGTGACGGCGGACGAGGTCCATCGCGCGCGTCGCGTCGAGGACGTCGAGGTAAGGCAGGGGATCGATGTCCATGTCCTCGACGTAGTCGGTGAGCATGGTGCGCACCACCTGGTGTAGCTCGTCGACGTCCCAGGGCTTGGCAATGTAGTGGTCCAGGTTGGCCTCGTTGACCGCGCGTACCGTGTCGTGCAGCTGCGCCTGGCCGGTGACCAGGACTTTGCGGGTGGCGGCGGTGCGGTCGTCGTCCATCATCTGGACTAGGAACTCCACGCCGGTGGTGCCGGGCATGCGGTGGTCGCAGAGTGCGAGGGCGAGCACGTCGCCGTCTTCGGTGAGCTCGTCGATCACCTCCCAGGCTTCCTCCACGTCGGAGGCGACCTCCACGCGGATGTGCTCGGCAAAGGGCAGCAAGTCGCGCTCAACGGCGGCGCGGACTTCCGCCTCGTCCTCGAGGATAAGGATGGCAAGGTTCATGGTGTGTCTCCTTCGTCGTGTGCGTGCGGGCCGTCAATGGGAAGGCCCACGGTGGCGCAGGTGCCATTTGTTGAAGAGGTCAGTTCGATCGTGCCGTGATGCGCGCTGACGATGCCGCGGCAGATGCTCAGGCCGATACCCATGCCGAAGCGGACCTCCCCATTTTTCGTGGTGAAGCGTGGCTCGAAGAGCTTGTCGATGCGCTCGAGCGGGATGCCGGGGCCGTCGTCAATCACCTCCACGCGTACCCACCCGGGCTTCGGGGCACACGTGCGGATGGTGATGGTGGAGCCTTTGCCGGACTCCTCGATCGCCTCGGCGGCGTTGGAGATCAGGTTCGTCCACACCTGCGCGATCTGCCCAGGCGTACACGTCACGTGCGGCAGTTCGGCAAAATCCCGTTTGACCTCCACACCGCGCAGTTTGTGGGCGATCAGCTGCAGCGTGTCCTCGATGCTTTGGTGCAGGTCCACGTCGGTGACCGGGTCGCCGTCGGGCCGCGCGTATGCGCGTAGCGAGGCCACCAGCTGCGTAATGCGAGTCGATGCGGTGGAGAGGTTGCGCAGGGCAGTGCCTATCGACGCCGCGTGCTCCACCGTCTCGTACTCCAGCTTCCGATTCGCGCGCACCTGTTTGGCAAACTCCGCGTCGTGCAAGCCGGCGAGTACCCAGCGCTGGGCGAGCGCCCGATCGCCGGTGACCTCGGTCAGTTCGCGCCGCAGCGCGCGTGCCTCCTTTGTGCTTACCGCGTGCGAGCTGCGCGCCGCCTCCAGCGCGTGGCTGGTCGCGTCCCGCCACCTGCGGTTGGGGCTGGACGCGATCAGGCCTTCGACGTCTTCGGCGAGGTGCGCTGCGGTGCGCTCGATCGCCGCCATCGGGTTGTTCAGCTCGTGGGCAACGCCTGCGGCGAGTTCGCCGAGGGAGGCGAAGCGCGCCTGGCTCATCAGCTCGCGGCGCGCTGCTTCCAGGTTGTGCAGTGCCGTCGTCAAGCGTGCGCGCTCGTCTTCGAGTTGCGCGGTGAGTTCGTGCTGCTCGATCTGGATGTCCTCGGCGCGGCGCAGGCGGCGGTCGTAGGAGCGCACGAAGAGGATATTGAACAGGCGCGCAAGCTCCGGCTCCTGGCGGATGAGGTAGTCCACCTGCTCGGTGGGCAGCTGGACTGCGACGACCTCGGTGGTGGTACGCGCGGTAAAGAAGCCGACCCGGTTGCTCGCCAGGGCGAGTAGTCCGATGACGTGGCCGGTGGAGGCGTGGTGCATGACGATATCGCCGGCGTCGGTAAAGCGCTGCAAAAGCACCTGGCCCGAAAGGGCGAAGATGACCTCCTCGACGTAGTGGCCCTCCTTGGTCAGGTAGACCCCCGGCGGGAAAGTCAGGCGCGGCTGGTAGCCCAGGTGCATGTCGGCGGCCTTGATGATGCGGCTGATGATCTCCTGGTCGGTCAGCCCTACGTCCAGTTCGGTGACCTCTGGCAGGGCGAAGGTGCCAGCGATAGAGGGGTCGTGCTTGCCGCGCATGTACCAGTAGCGGTTGAGCTGCTGCTGGATGTTGTGCAGGAGTGCTTCTGCCTTGATCGCCGGGGTGAACACGAGCATGTCGAGCCGCCCCATGTCAGTAAGTGCATCCAGGCCCGCGATCTCTGGCGTGGTGGTCAGCACCATGACGCGGGTGTACTCGAAACCGGGCTCGGAGATCAGCTCCAGCAACGGGTGGTCGGGCGCCAAGCCGTCCTCGTGGACGGTGACGGTGACAAGCGCAAGCGGGTCGCCGCCCAGAAGCGAGCGTAGGTGCTCGACATTATCGGCGGCGAGGATGTCATGCGTGGCGCCCAGTGCCTCGTTGACCAGCTGCTGCACGTCGCGGGTGGCCTGGGATTTGCCGACGATGGCGAGGGTGGAGCGCGGCAGCATTTAGACCACCAGCCCCATGAGCTGCCAGACGGGCGGCAGGGCGAAGATCAACAGCAGCGTGGCCACGGTACCGACCACGAGTCCGACTAGCGCCATCTGCGGAATGGAGATTTCCTTGGTGGCGTACGCAATCGCGTTCGGCGGAGTGGAGATTGGCAGCGACATGCCCAGCGAGCAGGCGATTGCCACCACCGCGGCAACCACGAGCGGGTCGATGCCGTCGAGCGAGAGCGCCAACGAGACCGCCAGTGGGACCAGCAGGTTGGCGGCCGCAGAGTGCGAGATGACGTTCGCCATGCCGAAGCCGATCAGGCCCAGAACGGCGAGGATCGCCAGCGCACCCAGGACCTCCCAGCTGACCGAACCGACGAGCCACTCGTCCAGGCCGCTCGCACCCACGCCCGTGCCGAGCGCGATACCACCGGAGACGAGCCACAGCACCGGCCAGTCAAGTGCCTGGACGTCCTTGCCCCTCATCACCTGCAGGCACAACAGTGCCACGACGGGGATGAAGCCGACGGTGTTGGAGGAGATGCCGTGGAGCGGCTCGCTCATCCACAACAGGATGGTCAGACCTGCCACGGTGTAGAAGAGTTTCGCGTCGGTGGCGGTGTTCCATTTCGAGCGCATCTCGATGGAGATGCGCGTCTCAGCGGGGATGAAAACGAGACAGAGAAATACCCAGGCAAAGGCGAGGACAACCAGCATGAAAGGCACCGCCATGAGCATCCAATCCACGAAGGACACACGGATGCCGTGCTCGGCGAGCGCACCGATCGCGATCGCGTTCGGGGGTGTGCCCACCGGGGTGCCGATGCCACCCACGTTGGCAGCGAGCGGGATCGACAGCGCCACGCCGGCGCGCGCTTTGCCCGCGGGCAGCGTCTTGAGAATCGGGATGACGACCGCGAACATCGTCGCTGTGGTGGCCGCGTTCGACATGAACATGCTGAGCACGGCGGTAATCAGCATGAGCCCCAGCACGGTCAGGCGCGCCTTGTCCGGGAAGGGGCGTAGCATGATCGCTGCGAGGTTGCGGTCGAGCCCGAACTTCTCCGCCCCGTGTGCGATCATGAACCCGCCGAGGAAGAGGATGATGACCGGGTGGGCCAGCGCAGAGAAATACGCGGATGCAGGAAGCAGCTGGTCTGCTAGTGCTGGGTCTCCACCGGTGGGGTCGACTAGCGCGCCGTCGGAGAGTAAGAGGACCTCCAGCAGGATGACCAACACCGCCGTGGCCGTGAGCGGCACGGGCTCGAGCACCCAGAAGACGATGGCGAGTAGGAAGATTGACAGCATCCGATGCCCGGGGGTGGGCAGGTCCGGGATCTGGATGAAGAAGGGGATGAGGAAGCAGGCCACGCCCAAGAGCAGGCCCACCAGCTGCTTTTTGCTGAGCTGGGGGCCTTTGCTCGCGAGCGCCGGCGGGCGTTGTTTCGAGCGGCGTTGTGTCTCCACCATGTGTCGAATTCTACCCGCTACAACCAGGGATTACTTGGTTTGGAAGGAGTTCTCTACGACGTCCGCACGCAGGTAGACCTGTGAGCCGTCCTCGCGAAATTTCCCCGCCATCTGTTCAGATGCGCATGGAGCAGAACTTCGGGCCACACATGGAGCAGAAGTGCGCCGTCTTCGCGGGTTCTGCCGACAGCGTCTCGTCGTGGTACGCCTGCGCGGTATCCGGGTCCAAGGAGAGCGCGGGCCTTCGCATTAGTGAGGCGCTTGCGATCACCCGTGAGGACGTCACGGTTACACAGGACTCACTGGCAGTAACGGTGCGGGCAGAACACTCCAAAACTCACCGGGGGCGCACGGTGCTCATGCTTGATTCTCGATGTAAGTGGTTCTGGTTAGAGCGGGTTAAAACAATTGGCCCTGGCGATCCTCTTATCCCGGCACTGGGGGATAAGCATTCACACTGGCGGACGGACAACGCCGTTAAGGCATGTGCGGCGCTTTACAAAGATATTGGCGGCCAACTCGAAGATGAGGCTGTCTCTTCCATGAGATCACACGCCTGGCGCACTGTACTCAACAACCGAGCAATCGCTCGCGGAGTTCCCGCCGAGATCCGCAGCGCATTCTTCGGTCACACCGAAGCGATGAACGTACGGAATTACACTGATCTGATCGATGTTTCGGCCATGCAGTCGGCACTTGAGGGTGGTGCACTAGATGGTGCACTAGGAGGATGATTCTGGATGATTCGAAATGCTTCTGAATGATCGAAAACGCGCTTAAACAGCAAGGTTAGAATCGAATAACACCTGTTAGCCTCGAATGTAATCCGATAACCCAGAGGTCGTCGGTTCGAATCCGGCCCCCGCTATCAAACTTTGACTCCCTACTAGGTGTGAACTGCTCCCCATTAGTTGGACTGAGAAATCAGTTACTGACTAGTGGGGAGTAGTTCAGGCACTTCGCCCGGTGGGGGGTCTTGCGTTCCCGGCAAGAGGGGCTAAGTGAGGTTAGTGCTGGTGGCAAGTAAAGCAAAACCTCCGGAGGAACACAGAGTCCATGTTTGCGAACCCGAACCCGGAGGACTTCAAGATTCAGAATGCATTCTGATGTATCTGCTGCAATAACCTGACTCGGGTAATGAGTTTCGCTCCGGTAGAGGGCATTGCCTTTCGGGATAACCTCCAAACACCTCATGCGCCGAACAGGAGATGCCCCTGGCGACCACCGCCATCTAACTGTCTAACCAACCTGAGGTTACCCTCGTTTAGTGGACACCCAACTTGTACGGATGTTGTGTCCGTAGGAGAGGATGTTCATTGTGAGCCAGCAACGCAAGAAGTACACGCCGGAGTACCGGCGTGAGG
>NZ_JRNG01000064.1:0-5575 GCF_000759055.1 Corynebacterium tuscaniense DNF00037
ATTTTTTCGTATTTTGATCGGCAAATTACGAAACGAGGTCAAAACTACGAAACGAGCACACTATAGACGTGTCACAGGTCACAAAAAGGCGCGCCCCTTGCGTGTCACCATGCCGCCACACAACAGCTGCCCCACCACAACACCCCAGCCGTGCCACGTGGCGTGTAGAAACGTGCTCGGTTCGATTCGTAAAGATTAGGTCGCAGGCTATTGTGCGCGACGCATAAGTTCCGTACGATGGCCCCCAGACCGTATGTGGCGTTTTAATTCGTTTTTGGTTTAGCCAGCCGCATACGGGGGATAACCCCGAGGATAATTCATAAAGAGACAGCCTCTCGACCGTGATAGGCGCGGTTCCTCCGACGAGATAGACCGGTCGGCAACGGCATTGCCAACCACAAAAGCGGTCAGGTAGGGAGTAAGCGCTCCCGTAAAGCGATGGGACGGCAGACCACCGTTCTAGCGAGTTGAGCACGGCACTCCAAGCCGCCTGAATAGCAAGCCGGTAAAGCACCCCGCTCCGGGACAGATCAATCTGCCCAGGAGCGTTTTTCTATGTCCGAAAAGGACACGACTACCGCCGTCGCGCCACGCTTTTACACGCTGCAGGAACTCGCCGATCTCGGCGTCGGCTCCGAGTCCACGTTGCGAAAAGCTATTAAAGAGGGCCGTCTTTCATTCCACCGTTTCGGCACCGCCTATCGGATTCGCCAAGACGATCTCGACGCCTACCTCGCGGCCGCACGCCGCCCTGCCCCGCAGCTATTCGACGGCTTCGTCGATGCCGTCGTGAATGCAGCGCCCCAACTGACAGATGAGCAGCGCCAGCAGCTCGTCACGGTGCTGGGCGGTGTGAAGCACTAATGCGGACAAACCCGCCTACGACGAGATCCCGCCGCTTAGCTCAGCTAGTCAGGCTGGGTCTTGAACTGAGTGCGAGGGCTGATGGGTGATGGCCGTGCTACTACACACGCGCGCTCCACCGTCGTGCCCCGAGTCCAAATAAACAGTTCATTCAACCAAGGAGAACAAACCATGTCTTTCAGAGACGATTACGCAGCAGCGCTGCGCGATGAGCAGCAAGCAAAAGATACCGTGAACGAGGCGCGCCGTGCACACAAAGCGACAAAGGAGCGCCTTGCGCAGTTGCGCAAGTATGCCGAAGAGTTCGAGGTGAATCTCGACGGTGACAAGTCCGCCAGCACCGAAGGGGACGGTGACAAGTCCGCCAGCACCGAAGGGGACAGCGATACACCTGAGAACGGTGACGGCGACACGCCTGAGAGCACCGAGGGCAGTAAGCCGAAGCGGCATCTAGAAGTTGTACCCGACTAACCCTTTAGCCGTACACGCAATCACCTCATGTGTGTACGGCCACGCGGCGTGACGACGTACAGCCGTCACGTTTGATGTCGCCACACACCCCGCTCGCAAGGGCGGGGTTTTCGCGTGTGTGCGGGTGGCTGCGGCACCGCTACACGTGACACTGTCACGATGCTTGCGCCGGTATCGGCGACGGGGCATATACACGTCTGCCCCGTCGCCTGGATCATCCGCCACATGGCTGGCGGTATGTCGCGCTGCTGTTATGCGCGGTTCTGGCCGGCATAGTCTTGTGTGGACTTGAAATATGCCGAAGACGGGGCCGTGGGTGCAGCAAAGACAGCAGCGTGGACAGAGCAGATTTCAGCAACAGTCATGTTGCTGAAGTTGTGACCGCGACGGCAGATGGTATGCGGCGGACGCCGCATTATGCCGCGTCGGTAGAAACGCCAATATCCATCTCGGCAGGCTTGCCGTGATGGAGTGTTTCGTGATGACCCAAACACGACACATCGATGCTGGCATATCCGAATACATATCGACGGGATATATCGGATTGCCGGCAGTGTCGTAATGCAGAGCATGGGTCATCACACAAGGTGCAGCGCCAGCTGCACTATTGGGCATCTTGACCGGAGCGCAAGCGGAGGGCAAGACAGCACCAGCCAGACCGAGCGAGCGAGGTCTGAGACTGGGGCTGTAGGGGGCGGCGCGCCAGCGCCGGGCACCGGGTTATGCGAGCGCCAGCGAGCAGTAATACCCGGTGCAGTGCCTCGGCTATGCCGAGCGCCGGAGCGCAGCGGAGGCGTCGCACCCCCTTATGCCCTTTTCCCCCTTCTACCCCTATAACGACAAACATATAGGGGTTTTGACACAGAAGGGGGCTGCGACCTGCGTGTTTCGGGTCTTTATGCGGTCTTCGACCCTTACCCGAAACGGCCCGTTGATGCGCGAAGCGCACATGGTGCCTACACAAAATCTGCAGGTCGCCACGCTGTGCGCACCACATGCGGCTACGTCCGTTGTATGTCGGTCTTAAAGTAAGGGCCGATGACGGGTGGAAACGCCGCTTGCGGCGTCTTCCCGCGTCATCGAGACACCTGCAGCGAGCCTGCGAGCGCAAGGTGTCTAACCGAACGGCAAGACCGACATCGTTGACGTGGTGCGCACAGCGACACCCTGCACCGTGACACCGCCGTCAGGCGGTCATTGCAGGGTGGTGAAAATCCCGCAGCGAGCCATCCGCCACAAGGCGGTGTTGATGCTGCTGCGGGGGTAACGACACGGGCTGAGTAACACACTCCATATCGGCCCGTGCAACAAGCACAGTATCGGTGCAGACGCATCACGCTCGCGGCGACCATATGCGCGCAAGCGCATGTAACGAGCACCGCCAGCGACGTGTGTTTCGCAGCTGCAAGCTGCGGCAGATTCAGCGGCAGCTGCTGATGCAAATGTGTAGCGCCGCGACTCGATTGGTTCATCTTTGTGGGCCACGGCTATACGGCCCTGTGGCGGCTTTGTACGCCTCGGATGGACGGAGTGCGCGTGCAGAAGAACAGTTTCGAGACGTCGCTGTTCGTCGTGTATCTGCCGAAGTCGATGTGCAAGGAGATCCCCGACTACTACACCAGTGAGGTGGACGGGCGCGAAGTGAAACGTCCGCGCTATGTCGCCCGCGACTACGAAGAAGCAAAGAAGTACCCCGAAGAGTCAATGCGTTGGCTCGCCGAGAACTTCATTCCCGGCGGCATCGATGCCGTTGCTGGCGGTGATATGAACTTCGACGAGAGCACACCACACATCCAGTTCCAGGCTGACACGTTCTCGCCGAAGCCCGAAGATCCCGACAAGCTTCGCTGCCGCCCCGGCATCGCGTACAACACTGACACCTCCGTGCGGTACACATCTGGCCCGAAGAAGGGCAAGCAGATCTCGGGTAATCAAAAGTTCATCGACGCGCAACGCGGACTCCGGGAGCACATGCACGCGCTGGGCTATCCGGTGGAGCTAGAAGTGTCAGAACGACACGACGAATCACTCAACCTCGACCGCTACATCGAGCAGCAAGACCGGGAGCGGGATCTCGCGAACCGCGAGGATGATGTCGAAGTCAAGAAGCGTTCCGTACAGCGCGACATGGACGCGATTGATCGTGACCGCGAGCAGGCTGCTAAGGAACTTGAACAGGCGCAAGAAGCCCGCGAAGCAGCCCAGCGCGTACAGGAGAATGCTGAAGCACAGGCTCGCGAGGTTGCCGAGCGTGTGCTCAAGGAAGCACGCGAGAAGGCCGAACAAGAAGCCGAGCAGACCATGGGCCTTGCCGAAGCGCAAGCAGACGAACTGCACGACCTGGCCGAAGAGACTGCGCGGTCCAAGGCGAGCGAGATTACAGCCGCAGCCCGCAGCGAAGCGGAGTCGATCACTCGTAAGGCTGACGAGGCTCGTAAGCAAGCCGAGCGCGACGCAGAAAAGATCCGCAGCGAAGCACGAGATGAGGCCACACGCACCCGCGACGAGGCCACAGGTGACGCTGCAGTAACGCGCAAGGATGCTCACGATGAGGCTGATCAGATCCGCCGCAACGCGCACGCGGATGCCGAAGACGAAGCCGCCATCATCATCGAAGAAGCGGTGAAGTCAAGACAGCAGTTGGAGCACTTGGATAAGAAGTTCCTGGTGCAAGAACTGCATCGTAGCCCGGAGCTGCTTGAGCGTTACACGCTGTTCAGGCAGTCGCAGACCTCAGGCAAGAAGGACGGGGCGCAGCAGCGCGCACGTGAGCGCATTGAGAAGCGCCGCCAGCAGCAACAGCAGCAGCGTGACCACGACGGCGGCAGGGAGCTGTAGGGGCGCTCTCCCCTGCCCTGTACGGCCTTCTGAGGGCCGTATAGGGTGCCGTCGGCGTCCGTCGGTCATCGGCGGCGGGCAAACCGCTGAGATTCGGCGAAAAGCGAAGAAATCTCGGCTAGGCGGGGCCAGTGTCACTACGTTGCGCAGTGAATTGGCCTGTTAAGTGGCGGAGATAGTGCGCAGTACGTCGGTGTGTACGGCGGCGCATGTGCTGCGCAGAAGAGACGCCCGCAAAAGGGCCGGCAGAATGTCGTTGTCATTCTGTTGCGCAGTAAAGGTGTCAATAGAATGGCGAGCCACTTTATTGCCCGATTCACATGTCATTAAAGTGACAGGGCATTTGATTGCGCAGTAAACGTGTCGACGAAATGGGTGCCCAATACACAGTGCAACCTACGTGTTAATGAAATGTCGCGTCCACTACATAGTGCAGTGAATTGCGCAGCAGAAACGCCAGTAAAAGCACCGCTGCACTGCACTGTAAAACAGCACGGGTGATGTGCAACAAAGCGGCGTGTGAAATGCACCGTGAAATGTCAGTGCACCTAGAGCTGCACCACCGCTATTCCCCTACGACGTCCGAACGGCGCCTTGGTGCTGTTGCAAACTTCAGGCGGAGAGCCGTGACGACCCAGTCTTCATCCTCTGATGCTCGCTGCGGGTCGGCGTTCTCAGGCAGCCTCGAACACCCGGCTGACGATCACCGCATCCGGGTTCGGTTGCTCGTAGGCAAACATCGCGCCCTGGCCTTTCCGTAATGAGTGCATCGCTTCCATCCCTTTCAACGTCCGGTACGCCGAGGTCCGGTTTTTGAACGCCCCCTTCGGTCCGAGGATCCGTTTCAGCCGCCCATGATCTCCTTCAATGACGTTATTGAGGTATTTCACCTGCCGGTGTTCCACGGTCTGCGGGCAGATTCCCTCTGACTTCAACTCGGCGATTGCCCTGGCCAGGGAGGGTGCTTTATCGGTGTTGATCACCCGCGGGAACCCGGTTATCGTGTTCGACCTCAGGGTCTTGGCCAGGAAACGCTTCGCTGCGGCGACATTACGCTTTGGGGACAGGTAAAAATCCAGGGTATGCCCACCCGCGGTGATGGCCCGATAGAGGTAGCACCACTTTCCCCCGACCCGGATATAGGTCTCGTCCACCCGCCAGGACCGGGCCTGCCAATCCGGGACTTGTCGGTACCACCGAGTCTGCTTGTCCAGCTCAGGAGCATATTTCTGGACCCAGCGGTAGATGGTGCTGTGATCGACCGGTACGCCGCGTTCGGTCATCATTTCTTCCAGATCGCGGTAGCTGAGCCCGTAGCGGCAGTACCACCGGACCGCCCACAGGATGATTTCACGGGGAAATGACGACCGGAGAAGATGCCCATGGCTGTGATTATTTCACG
>NZ_JRNG01000065.1:0-5498 GCF_000759055.1 Corynebacterium tuscaniense DNF00037
AGTTGTTTATTTGTGTTTTTAGGTCGGCGGTAACTTACTCTCCCACACCCTCCCGGGTGCAGTACCATCAGCGCGGGTGGGCTTAGCTTCCGGGTTCGGAATGGGACCGGGCGTTTCCCCACCGCTATCAACCACCGACACGTCTTTGGGTGTGTCATGGTGACCAGCAATGTGTGGTCGGTTATGTAGTTGAGTGTTTTGTGACATGTGTGTGGTGTGTCAGATACTGCATAGTGGACGCGAGCGGCTTGTGTTACACGTGTGTGTTGGCCGATTTGGTTGTTTGTTGTTTGGTGTATTAGTACCAGTCACCTTCGCACTTTACGGTGCTTCCAGATCTGGCCTATCAACCCAGTCGTCTCCTGGGAACCTATGAAACCTCATCTTGAAACAGGCTTCCCGCTTAGATGCTTTCAGCGGTTATCCCTTCCGTACGTAGCCAACCAGCGATGCTCCTGGCGGAACAACTGGCACACCAGAGGTACGTCCGTCCCGGTCCTCTCGTACTAGGGACAGCTTTTCTCAAGTTTCAACGCGCGCGGCGGATAGAGACCGAACTGTCTCACGACGTTCTGAACCCAGCTCGCGTGCCGCTTTAATGGGCGAACAGCCCAACCCTTGGGACCTACTCCAGCCCCAGGATGCGACGAGCCGACATCGAGGTGCCAAACCATCCCGTCGATATGGACTCTTGGGGAAGATCAGCCTGTTATCCCCGGGGTACCTTTTATCCGTTGAGCGACACCACATCCACAAGTAGGTGCCGGATCACTAGTCCCGACTTTCGTCCCTGCTCGACTAGTCAGTCTCGCAGTCAAGCTCCCTTGTGCACTTACACTCTGATCACCTGATTGCCAACCAGGCTGAGGGAACCTTTGGGCGCCTCCGTTACATTTTGGGAGGCAACCGCCCCAGTTAAACTACCCACCAGGCACTGTCCCCAACCCAGATCATGGGCCAAGGTTAAGACATTCACTACGGTCAGAGTGGTATTTCACTTTGTGACTCCACACCCACTAGCGTGAGCGCTTCACAGTCTCCCACCTATGCTACACAAACCGCAGTAAACACCAATACCAAGCTATAGTGAAGGTCCCGGGGTCTTTTCGTCCTGCCGCGCGTAACGAGCATCTTTACTCGTAGTGCAATTTCACCGGGCCTGTGGTTGAGACAGCAGGGAAGTCGTTACGCCATTCGTGCAGGTCGGAACTTACCCGACAAGGAATTTCGCTACCTTAGGATGGTTATAGTTACCACCGCCGTTTACTGGGGCTTAAATTCTCCGCTTCGACCCAAAAGGGTCTAACAGGTCCTCTTAACCTTCCAGCACCGGGCAGGCGTCAGTCCGTATACATCAACTTAACCGTCTTCGCACGGACCTGTGTTTTTGATAAACAGTCGCTTCCCTCTCTTCTCTGCGACCACAACCAGCTCACCAACGCAAGATTAGATCACCAGTTATGGCCCCCCTTCTCCCGAAGTTACGGGGGCAATTTGCCGAGTTCCTTAACCACAGTTCACCCGACCGCCTGAGTATTTTCTACCTGACTACCTGTGTCGGTTTCGGGTACGGGCCGTACACACACATCGCTAGAGGCTTTTCTCGACAGCACAGGATCACCACCATCACCCCTCAAGGGGCTACGCATCACGCCTGACATATAAAACAGGCCGCATTTGACTAACCTGCATGCTGCACGCTTACACCGCAATCCAATAAACGGCGTGGCTACCACTCTGTGTCACCCCATCACTGAACTACTACGGATCAGGCCCCACGCATCACACCCACCCGGCCAACAAAGTTGACCATGGCAGGAGCTCTGGGTGGTTAGTATCACCGACTCGTTCTGGGTCGCATGTATACGGGTACGGGAATATCAACCCGTTAACCATCGACTACGCCTGTCGGCCTCGCCTTAGGACCCGACTCACCCTGGGAAGACGAACTTGACCCAGGAACCCTTAGTCATCCGGCGGATACGATTCTCACGTATCATTCGTTACTCATGCCTGCATTCTCACTCGCACACAGTCCACGCGCCCTTACGATCACGCTTCACCCCATGCACGACGCTCCCCTACCCAACAAAAACTTGTTGCCGCGGTTTCGGCGGTGTACTTGAGCCCCACTACATTGTCGGCGCGCAACCACTCGACCAGTGAGCTATTACGCACTCTTTCAAGGGTGGCTGCTTCTAAGCCAACCTCCTGGCTGTCTTCGCGATTACACATCCTTTTCCACTTAGCACACCCTTAGGGGCCTTAACCGGCGGTCTGGGCTGTTTCCCTCTCGACTATGAAGCTTATCCCCCACAGTCTCACTGCCGCGCACCATGTAAACCGGCATTCGGAGTTTGGCTGACATTGCTAAGATGATAGTCCCGCTCAACCAACCAGTAGCTCTACCTCCGGCACACTAACGCGACGCTGCACCTAAATGCATTTCGGGGAGAACCAGCTATCACGGAGTTTGATTGGCCTTTCACCCCTACCCACAGCTCATCCCCGCAGTTTTCAACCTACGTGGGTTCGCGCCTCCACAACCTCTTACAGCTGCTTCACACTGGCCATGGGTAGATCACCCCGCTTCGGGTCCAGGACATGCCACTAAAAACACACAATTAGCATTCGCTTTCGCTACGACTACCCCTACCAACGGGTTAACCTCGCGACATGCCGCTGACTCGCAGGCTCATTCTTCAAAAGGCACGCCATCACACACAAGAGGTGCTCTGACGGATTGTAGGCACACAGTTTCAGGAACTATTTCACTCCCCTCCCGGGGTACTTTTCACCATTCCCTCACGGTACTTATCCACTATCGGTCACACTGAGTATTTAGGCTTACCGGGTGGTCCCGGCAGATTCACAGCAGATTCCACGAGCCCGCTGCTACTCGGGGACACAGTCAAGCACACACCACCATGTCTTCACGTACGGGACTCTCACCCACTCCGGTAGACCATCCCAGGCCACTTCCGCTAACACAACAATGCGCACCGGTGCCTGGCAGAACACCACAACCGCACCCCACAACACCGCACACGCAACCCCTGCCAGGTATCACACGCACACGGTTTAGCCTCCTCCACGTTCGCTCGCCGCTACTAGCAGAATCATTCTTATTTTCCTCTCCTGTCGGTACTGAGATGTTTCACTTCCCGACGTCACCTCCCAACCGGCTATGAATTCACCAGCAGGCGACCACACACAACTGTGGCCAGGTTTCCCCATTCGGACACCCTCGGATCAACGCTTTGTTGACAACTCCCCGAGGCATAACGCAGTCTCACACGTCCTTCATCGGCTCAGCATGCCAAGGCATCCACCATGCGCCCTTAAGTAACAAACACAACAACACACACCCCACCACAAAGCAGGGCATGTGCTCGGATACACAACACATACTCACACAAAAAATATTCTTCAAAGAAGAAAGATGCTCGCGTCCACTATACAGTTCTCACACACCACACCCACCACCACCAACCACCACACAAACAGTGATCAGCAAACAGTGAGTCACAAACAGGAACAACCACCCACACACACAAAACCAATCATGCATGCGGGCACCATGTGCTGCCCCAGACACCCAACAGTGCACCAACGACAAAAACAATGCTTGGAATTACAGGTCTGTATCACCTGCCCACTCGACCGGCACCCAGCCAGCCAGGTATGCATCCACCTGGACATTTCACAAAAACAGCAGCAGCACCACATACGGGTACTCAACCACCAATAACCCACAACTGTGGGCACACAATAAAAGCTCCTTAGAAAGGAGGTGATCCAGCCGCACCTTCCGGTACGGCTACCTTGTTACGACTTCGTCCCAATCGCCGATCCCACCTTCGACAGCTCCCTAACACGTTTAGGCCACTGGCTTCGGGTGTTACCAACTTTCATGACGTGACGGGCGGTGTGTACAAGGCCCGGGAACGTATTCACCGCAGCGTTGCTGATCTGCGATTACTAGCGACTCCGACTTCATGGGGTCGAGTTGCAGACCCCAATCCGAACTAAGGCCGGCTTTCAGCGATTCGCATCCCCTCACAGAGTAGCTGCGCGTTGTACCGACCATTGTAGCATGTGTGAAGCCCTGGACATAAGGGGCATGATGATTTGACGTCATCCCCACCTTCCTCCGAGTTAACCCCGGCAGTCTCTCATGAGTCCCCAACCAAATGCTGGCAACATAAGACAAGGGTTGCGCTCGTTGCGGGACTTAACCCAACATCTCACGACACGAGCTGACGACAACCATGCACCACCTGTACACCAGCCACAAGGGAAACTACATCTCTGCAGCGATCCGGTGTATGTCAAGCCCAGGTAAGGTTCTTCGCGTTGCATCGAATTAATCCACATGCTCCGCCGCTTGTGCGGGCCCCCGTCAATTCCTTTGAGTTTTAGCCTTGCGGCCGTACTCCCCAGGCGGGGCGCTTAATGCGTTAGCTACGGCACGAACCCCGTGGAAGGGACTCACACCTAGCGCCCACCGTTTACGGCATGGACTACCAGGGTATCTAATCCTGTTCGCTACCCATGCTTTCGCTCCTCAGCGTCAGTTACTGCCCAGAGACCTGCCTTCGCCATCGGTGTTCCTCCTGATATCTGCGCATTCCACCGCTACACCAGGAATTCCAGTCTCCCCTACAGCACTCAAGTTATGCCCGTATCGCCTGCAACCCCACAGTTAAGCTGCGGTATTACACAAACGACGCGACAAACCACCTACGAGCTCTTTACGCCCAGTAATTCCGGACAACGCTCGCACCCTACGTATTACCGCGGCTGCTGGCACGTAGTTAGCCGGTGCTTCTTATCCAGGTACCGTCACATAACGCTTCGTCCCTGGCGAAAGGAGTTTACAACCCGAAGGCCGTCATCCCCCACGCGGCGTCGCTGCATCAGGCTTGCGCCCATTGTGCAATATTCCCCACTGCTGCCTCCCGTAGGAGTCTGGGCCGTATCTCAGTCCCAATGTGGCCGTACACCCTCTCAGGCCGGCTACCCGTCGACGCCTTGGTAGGCCATTACCCCACCAACAAGCTGATAGGCCGCGAGCTCATCCCACACCGAAAAAACTTTCCACCACCGCCACAACACGATGGTCCTATCCGGTATTAGACCCAGTTTCCCAGGCTTATCCCGAAGTGCAGGGCAGATCACCCACGTGTTACTCACCCGTTCGCCACTCGAGTACCTCTGCAAGCAGAGGCCTTTCCGTTCGACTTGCATGTGTTAAGCACGCCGCCAGCGTTCATCCTGAGCCAGGATCAAACTCTCCACAAAAACACCCACAAACGTGAGCATCAATCAGTAAAAGATTACCGAGCCGTGAAAAGCCCAAAACCCAACCAAAACAAACCACACCAACACCCACAAGACAAAAAGCCCGCAAGCATTGGCCTGGCACATCCAAAAATTACTCAACAAACCAAAAAAGGTTCATCACGTTGCCGCCCCATTCGACGAGGAAAAAAGAC
>NZ_JRNG01000066.1:0-4858 GCF_000759055.1 Corynebacterium tuscaniense DNF00037
TCACATAAAGCTACACACACCCAACCAACAACACAAACCAGCAGGTGAGAGGGGTTAATTCGTCGATAAGCGAGTGGCTATATGCGGCGCACCTCGGCACCAAGATTATTGAGGTCTTCAACGAAGTGTGGGTAGCCACGATCGATATGTTCGACGTCATGCACGACCGTCTCCCCGTCAGCCACGAGACCAGCTAAAACAAGGCCAGCGCCGGCACGAATATCGGATGACCATACTTCCGTAGACGACAGGCGCTCTACCCCACGAAGGACCACGTGGTGCCCATCAACGGTGGCGTCCGCACCCAAGCGCATCATCTCATCCACAAAGCGGAAGCGTGATTCAAAGACGTTTTCCGTAATCACAGACGTTCCTTCAGCGACGGCACTCAACCCAATAGCCATGGGCTGCAGGTCGGTGGGGAAACCGGGGAACGGCAAAGTTTGATAGTCCACGGCTTGGGGGCGACCATCCATGCGTACGCGGAAGCCATTGTCGTAGGTCTCCACATCGGCGCCAGCGTTCTTCAGCTTCGCCAAAGCGAGGTGAAGATGGCGTGGCGCAATGCCAACCACGGTGACATCACCACGCGTCATCGCGGCAGCATAAGCCCATGTGCCGGCTACAATACGATCGCCGATCACGGTGTGTTCCGTGGGATGGAGAGATTCCACACCATCGATGGTGATGGTGGAAGTGCCCGCGCCGGTAATACGCGCACCCATGGAGTTGAGCATGTCGCAAAGATCGACAATCTCCGGTTCACGCGCAGCATTATCCAGCACGGTTTGCCCCTCGGCGAGGACCGCGGCGGTGAGGATATTCTCCGTCGCACCGACGGAGGGGAAGTCCAGGTTGATGCGCGCACCGTGCAGGCGACCGGCCCGAGCAACGACGGCGCCGTGCTCAATATGGGTTGTAGCACCGAGTTTCTCCAGGCCAGACTGGTGCATGTCTAGTGGGCGGGAACCAATTGCATCACCACCTGGCAACGCCACAACCGCCTCACCACAACGTGCAGTCAACGGACCCAAGACGGCCACGGAGGCGCGGAACTGCCTCACAGCATCGAAATCTGCGCGGGAAGACAAATACGCCGGGGTGTGGATGCGCACAACCGTGCCCTCAATCTCTACATCACACCCCAAACCTTCAAGCACCTTCTGCATCAAAGGCACATCAAGGATCTCCGGGCAGTTATTCAGAGTTGTCGTCCCCTCCACCAACAGCGCAGCGGCCATCAGCTTCAACACACTGTTTTTTGCGCCATCAACGCGCACAACCCCTTCGAGGCGGGCCCCACCTTGAACAAGAAAACGCTCTTTCACGCGATCCAGGGTAGTGAAAACTTTGACAAAAGGCGGTTCCAAAGCACCCCAGGCAAGGTTTAAGGCTTAGGACTTAAGGTAGCGCCCCAATCCGGCGCGCAGCGTTCACAGCCTCATAGCGGGTGTGTGCCCCCAGCTTGCGCATCACGCTGCGCAGGTAAGACTTTACGGTCTCTGCACCAATGCCCATTTCTTCGGCTGCCTCCACGTTGGTGTGGCCCAGGGCCACGCACGAGAGAACATCCAGTTCACGTGCAGATAGCTTCGTAGACTGCTTCACACGCACCGGCGCGACCATCTGGTCGCACAGCTGCTCAAGCTCCTTGCGGATCAGCTCATCTTCAACACGGTTAGCCAACATCCGCAGCTTGGAATGGGTCGCACGGACCTGCTCCCATTCCGCACCATTCATCACGCGGCCAGCTTTGGCGGTGCCTTTGCCACCCTCGACGCGCCGTAAAGCCGAATTGACCGCAAGGTCCTGCTCGAGCGTGCGCGCAGTCATAGTGACCTCCTCGATCACCTTATCCCCCAAACGAACCGGAGAGTGCACGCCCACATACAGCACGCCACGAATCTCACGCTGCACAATCACCGGCACAGCAACCACAGAATGAAGGCCCTCATCCTGAATCGCACGATCATGCTCATGCGAAATAACACTCGCGCGCAAGTAATCAGACACCCCCACCGCACGGCGCGTAGACACCACACGGCCACCCACGCCCTGATTCTGATCAATCACCAAATTCTGCAGAGCTGGCGTACGCAGGCCAATCCACTGGGTGATCTGAAGGCGATTATCAGCAAGAAGGGTGCCATACATCGCCACCGGGATACCGGTAGCCGTCTTCAGTGCAGTAAGCGACGCTCGGATCGCATCATCGTCGTCCTTAACCCCTTGCGCGTCCATGTTCTCTCCTTCTTTGGCCGTCGCATCGCCCCCGTTCGAGTGTCCCCGACGGAGAAAGGGCATTGCCCGGATCCGGCCCGAAAATGCCCTAGTTGAACAAACTGTCCCCATCTTAACGGTTAATCGGGGGTGACCAAATCCAAAAACTATGCGCAAGAAGTACGCAATCGCTTAACGACGCTACCCCCGCCACCCCGCGCAAACCATCCGGTTCATCCTCATTGAACAACTCGGTCTAGGTTTTTGGGGAGAGTCGTGTACGATCGCATGTCAACCGCTGTTCAACAAAGGAGAAAAATGGGAAAGATCTACAACAACATCCTAGAAACCATCGGTGGCACACCCCTCGTCGAGCTTAAAGGCATCACCGAAGGCACCAACGCCGCACAGGCACGCATCCTGGGCAAACTCGAATTCTTCAACCCCGCCAACTCCGTGAAAGACCGCATCGGACGCGCAATTATCGACGCTGCCGAGGCCTCCGGTCAGCTCAAACCCGGCGGCACCATCGTCGAAGCCACCTCCGGCAACACCGGCATCGCCCTCGCCCTCGTCGGCGCGGCACGTGGCTACAAAGTCATCCTGACCATGCCGGAAACCATGTCCGTTGAGCGTCGCGTCGTACTGCGCGCCTACGGTGCCCAGATCGAACTCACGCCGGGTGCGGCGGGGATGAAGGGGGCCGTCGAAAAGGCGAATGAAATCGTCGAACAAACCGACAACGCCATCCTGGCCCGCCAATTTGAGAACGAAGCAAACCCGACCGTCCACTACGAAACCACAGGCCCCGAGCTGTGGACGGACAGCGACGGGAAGATCGACATTCTTATCGCCGGCGTCGGCACCGGTGGCACCATCTCCGGTGCCGGCAAATACCTGAAAGAGCAGAACCCGGATATCAAACTCATCGCAGTAGAGCCGTCCGCTTCCCCGCTCCTGTCCGAAGGTCAAGCTGGTCCGCACACAATCCAAGGCCTCGGCGCGAACTTCGTGCCCGCCACCTTAAACCGCGGGATCATCGACGAAGTGATCACCATCTCCAACGAAACCGCCGTAGCCACCTCCCGTGAGCTCGCCCGCAAAGACGGCATCCTCGGAGGGATCTCCAGCGGTGCCAACGTCGCAGCCGCCCTCGAGGTCGCGTCACGCCCGGAGAATGCCGGCAAGACCATCGCCACCGTCATCTGCGACTTCGGTGAGCGCTATATCTCCACCATCCTCTACGAGGACATCCGCGACTAAACTCACCGTTACCTGGCCCTCTCGCGCATGAATCTAAACCCCACGCGCGAGGGGGCCGCTTCTTATGCGCTGTTAAAGTGGACTCTCATGTTCAAGGTGATCCAAACAATCCGTGAGGACCTCGAAAACGCCCGCCTCCACGACCCCGCAGCCCGCGGCGATCTTGAGAACGCGATTGTCTACTCCGGCCTTCACGCCATCTGGATGCACCGCATCTCACACGCCCTGTGGACCCGAAACATCAAAGGACCAGCGCGCATCCTGGCGCAATTTACCCGTTTCCTCACAGGCGTGGAGATTCACCCCGGTGCCACGATCGGCCGCCGCTTCTTCATTGACCACGGAATGGGCATCGTCATCGGCGAAACCGCCGAGATCGGCGACGGCGTCATGCTCTACCACGGCGTCACCCTCGGCGGACAAGTCCTGACTCAGACCAAACGCCACCCCACTATCGGCGACAACGTCACCATCGGCGCTGGCGCCAAAGTATTAGGCCCCATCACCATCGGTGAAGGCTCCGCGGTCGGTGCGAATGCCGTTGTGACTAAAGATGTTCCGCCCAACTGCATCGCCATTGGCATCCCCGCCAAGTGCCGCCCCCGCAAGAGCGACGAACGCCAGCACCTTGTCGACCCAGACGCCTACGTCGCCGGTAACAACGACAACACCAGCCGGTAAGGCACTTCGCCACTACTTCAACAGGTCTTTGTAGCCCTCGTTCTTCTGCACAAAGTGTTCCACTGCAGAGCAGGACGGGATGATCTTCTTCCCAGACTTCCTTGTGTCGTTGAGGGCAGCTTGGATAAGGGGCGCGGATAAACCACGCCCACGGAAAGCTGGATCGATGACGGTGTGGTTGAAATCGCGGACACCACCGTCTTCGTAGTAATTCGCAAACCCCGCCTGCTTACCGTCAACCGTAATGACGTAGCGGTGATGCTCGGGGTTGTGCTCAATCTCGTATTTTTGTTCACTCATGCACCCGAGCGTACGGAAAACCCCGCGCCGATGACGCGGGGTTAAAATGTGGCCAGAGCCAGGATCGAACTGGCGACCCCACACTTTTCAGGCGTGTGCTCTACCAACTGAGCTATCTGGCCGGAACCGCTCAAAGCAGTTCAGCGACCCTGACGGGACTTGAACCCGCGACCTCCGCCGTGACAGGGCGGCGCGCTAACCAACTGCGCCACAGGGCCTTATGTACTTGTCATGCTCGAGCGGAGATTTTATCCTGCGTCTTGCACGAATTGATACCTTACACAGAGTGTTTAAAACTACACAAACCAGCACCACACGGGCATTTTGTGGCACACTTCGTAGCCGGTTGTTGCCGGCTATTAGATGAACGAAGATATTGGTTACCTTCCGTAGA
>NZ_JRNG01000067.1:0-4755 GCF_000759055.1 Corynebacterium tuscaniense DNF00037
CGGGGGCCTGTCGTTTATCTAAAGCCCCAGTTCGCTGCGAGGCGCGGTGTTGAATCCTTCACCCTGAACACGCGAACACTCCGGGCACGCGAGCCCCGAGCCAAGTCAAACCCCAACTAATCAGCCTGTTTTTCCTTCACATCGCGCCTGATAAAGAATACGAGGAATCCCAGCATCACCAGGATCAACAGGACATAGACGACCTTTGAGTACTGGTCGATGTAGGTGGTCACGGCTTCCCAGTTGTCGCCTAGCGTGAAACCCAGATAAATAAGGATGAAGTTCCAGACGGCGGAACCAAGGGTGGTCCAAAGACCAAAGGTGAGCAGGTTCATGCGGTCCAGGCCGGCGGGGATGGAAATGAGGGAGCGGATGCCGGGAATCAAACGGCCAAACAGAATGGATGGACGGCCGTGGCGGTCAAACCATTCGAGGGATTTGTCCACGTCTGAGGCCTTGACCAGCCACATCCAGTCCGCGATGGCGCGCAGGCGTTCCGCGCCCAGCCACGCACCCACGCCATACAGAATGTAGGCGCCCACCACTGAACCGATGGTGGCCCAGATGAACACTGCGGCGAAGTTCAGTGAGCCCTGAGCAACGGTGAAACCGCCCAGCGGCAGGACAACTTCGGAGGGGATGGGTGGGAAGAGGTTCTCAAGCAGGATGGCAATGCCGACGCCGGGGGCGCCGAGCGTATCCATGAGACCGACAATCCAATCGATGATGGCAGACATGAGGGATAGTCTGCCTTACTGGACGTCAGTGGACCAAGTGTGAACCGGTGATCCAGACTTCTGGTTTTCCAGGTAGACCGCAAGCATCTTTGCTAGGGCTTCTTGGCGCTCCGGGGTGTCGGGTTTGGTGCCGTTGCCGAGTTTGTCCAAAACGTCTAGCTGCCAGGTGGCGCCGTTTTGGCGGTTCCAGGCGCGGCCCTCGATGATGCCCAGGTATTTTTCGTTGAGGTCCTCATTCACCTTGAGCATTTTCAGGCCTTCGTGGGCTTGGTCGAGGAGGTGGTTGAGAACGAGGTTGGATACGTCGATACGCCCTAGCGTTGGCCAGACCATGGTGGCGCCGATGCCGTCACGGGCGCCTTCATAAAAGTTCGATCGGGCGTCCTCAAAGGTCAGGCGGGACCAGACGGGGCGGGTTTGTTCGCCGAGGAATTTCACTAGACCGTAGTAGAAGGCGGCGTCCGCGATGATGTCGGCGGTGGTGGGGCCGGCGGGCAGGAGACGGTTTTCCACGCGGATGTGGGACAGTTCCAGCGAGGGGTCATAGATGGGCCGGTTCCAGCGCCACACGGTTCCGTTGTGCAGGTTGAGGTAGTGCAGCGCGGGGCTGTTGCCGTCCATGATGGGTTTGCCGGCGGCGGTGCGGGATTCCGGGATGAGCGGCGAAAAATATCGCACGTTCTCTTCGAACATGTCAAAGACGCTGGTGATCCACCGTTCACCGAACCACACGCGTGGCCGCACACCCTGGTTGACCAGGACGGCAGTGCGGGTGTCAATGGATTGTTTGAACACCGGGATACGCGATTCATGCCATGTGCGGTGCCCCATGAACAACGGTGAGTTCGCGCCCAACGCCACCTGTACACCAGCGATAGCCTGGGAAGCATTCCACGCGTCGCGGAAGCGATCTGGCGCCACCTGGAGGTGTAGCTGCATGGAGGTGCAGGTGGATTCGGTGGCGATGTCGTCGAAGGTGGCGCGGTAGCGTTCCTGCCGGGAGACATCGATATGCACGAGCTCACCGCGCGCTTCGAGCACCATGTTGGACAGCGCAGCATAGCGGTTCTCGGGGGTCATCCACTCGTCGCTTTGCAGGTAGTCTGTGGTGACGGTGGGCAGCGTGCCGATCATCGCGACGTGCGCGCCGGCTTTCTGCGCCGCCTTATTCACGGCCGCCAGCCGCACATCGAGCCCCTCATGCAGCTGCCGCAGCCCGTCCCCCGCCAGCGCGAGTGGCGGGTGGTTGAGCTCCACGTTGTAGCGGCCAACTTCGGTTTGGTACTCGTCGGACAGTTCCCCGAGCACGGCCTCATTACATCCGGCCGGGGCCATATCGTCGCCCACGAGATTGAGCTCAAGTTCCAACCCGATCGTGCCGTGGTCGACAAATTCGGCCTCCTGGAGGTGGCGGTCGAAGCTCTCCAGGTCATCAAGCAGCAGTTGGCGGTATCGCGTCCGCTGCTTGGGGGTGTAGGAATCACGTGAAACGGCATCGCCCATGCTGGCTTAGCTTATCCGCCGCAAACCAAATTATTATGGTTTGCAGCGGTTTTGATTCACGCGGCACGCATCAAGCGTGGTTGCGGTACCAGGTGATCAGGTTGTCGGTGGAGGAGTCCCCACTATTGGGTTCTTCCTCGCCTGAGACGGCTGCGGCGAGCTCGTTGGCTTGAGCTTTGCCCAGTTCAACACCCCATTGGTCGAAGGAGTTGATACCCCAGATCACGCCCTGCGTGAACGTGATGTGCTCATACAAAGCGATGAGCGCACCCAGTACGTGCGGCGTGAGCTCGTCTGCGAGGATCGTCGTTGTCGGTCGATTTCCAGGCATCACTTTGTGCGGGGCCAATTGCTTATCGACGCCCCCCGCTTCCACCTCTTCCACCGTCTTCCCAAACGCCAGTACCTTGGTCTGCGCGAAGAAGTTGCCCATGAGTAGGTCGTGCATGGAGCCTTCGCCGGTAGCGGTGGGCAGGTCTTCTTTCGGGCGGGCAAAACCGATGAAGTCAGCGGGGATCATGGAGGTGCCTTGGTGCATGAGCTGGAAGAATGCGTGCTGGCCGTTGGTTCCTGGTTCGCCCCAGAAGACTTCTCCGGTGTCGGTGGGGACCGGTGAGCCGTCGATAAGCACAGACTTGCCGTTCGACTCCATGGTGAGTTGTTGCAGGTACGCGGGGAAGCGCGCGAGGTCCTGCGAGTAGGGGAGCACTGCGTGCGTGGCGGCACCGTGGAAGTTGCGGTACCAGATGTTCAACAGGCCCATAAGAGCTGGGATGTTCTCGCAGATGTCGGTGGTACGGAAGTGCTCGTCCATGGTGTGGAAGCCTTCGAGGAAACGCATAAAATCGAGGGGGCCGATGACAGCCATGAGGCTGAGGCCGATCGCGGAATCGACGGAATAGCGGCCACCAACCCAATCCCAGAACGGGAACATGTTCTCCGTATCAATGCCGAACTCCGCAACCTTCTCTGCATTCGTGGACACTGCGACGAAGTGCTTAGCGATGGCGGATTCATCCCCATCAAACTGCTCCAACAGCCAACGCTTCGCGGCGTGCGCATTGGAGAGCGTTTCCTGTGTAGTGAAAGTCTTGGAGGCGACGATGAACAGCGTCTCACCCGGATCTGCCTCATCGAGGACACTGACCATGTCTGCTGGATCAACATTGGAAACAAACTCCGCTGTGATCCCCGCCGTGGCGTAGGTGCGCAGGGCCCTGGCTGCCATCGCAGGCCCCAAGTCTGAACCGCCGATACCAATGTTGACCACCTTCTTAATGGTGTGGCCCGTGTGCCCCAACCATGCACCAGAGCGCAGCTTAGACGCGAAATCTCGCATGCGACCGAGGACCTCGTGCACATCAGCGGCGACATCCTGACCATCGACGGTGAGATGCTCCTCCGCAGGCAGGCGCAGCGCGGTGTGGAGCACCGCACGGTCCTCCGTGGAGTTGATATGAGCCCCCTGGAACATCTGCTCCGTTGCGTGCTTCAAGTCGGCTTCTTCCGCCAGGGCCACTAGGGCATCCAAGATGTCCTCATCCAACAGGTTCTTGGACAGGTCGACGTGGAGGCCTGCGGCGTCGAACGTGTATTTCTGCGCACGCTGCTCATCCCGGTCAAACAGCTCTCGCAGAGTCATTGCTTTCTTCTCTGCATGAAGTTTTTGCAAGTTCTTCCATGCCTGGGTCTGGGTGATATCGCGGGAGGGGGTGACGGAGGAATCAGTCATAGCGTGTCCTTGGGAGCTGATCATCGAGGAAATAAATGTGTGCCTCCCAGGTTAGTGAAATTTTGGGTCATAATGGGGCCATGAGCATCGTCAAAATTAACGCAATCACTGTCCCAGAAGGTGCTGGCGAAAAGCTCGAGGAGCGTTTCCAGGCACGCAAGCACGCAATCGACAGTCAGCCAGGCTTCGAAGGCTTCCAATTACTACGCCCGGTAAAGGGGGAGGACCGCTACTTCGTGGTCACCCGTTGGGCGGACCAGGAGTCCTACGATGCATGGTGGGCCGGCGAAGGCCAGGCCGCTCATGCCAACAAAGAAGGGGAGCAGCCCCGCAAGCCGGTGGCTACCGGCGCAGAGCTGCTTGAATTCGAGGTTGTACTCGATTCGCTCGAACAAAACTAGGGCCCACTTCCTTAATCCATAGGGCCCAGTCTCTGGGCCCTAGCCGAGTTTGCCTCGCCCAAGCCTGAGCAGGATTGCGGCGAGGTTTGGTCCTTCTTCCCCCAGTTCATCCCGGAACTGGTTGATGATGGCCACTTCACGGGTGTGCACTAGGCGTGTGCCCCCCGACCCCATACGAGTTTTTCCGATAGCGCGGGAGATCTCGGAGCGGCGCTTCACTGCGTCCAAGATCACGCGGTCCAGCCGGTCAATTTCCTGCCGATACTGTTGAATCTCCGCGTCCGACAACGGGTCATCCGTCCCCGATGGGTACCTGATCTCAAACTGCTCCTCGCCCATAGCCCTTCATTCTGCCATGTGTCTGCATGAACTAGCGCAGGGA
>NZ_JRNG01000068.1:0-4345 GCF_000759055.1 Corynebacterium tuscaniense DNF00037
CAGGTCTTCCTGTCGCCCGAACTTTGCAACAGCACCAGCGGAAACGGGGTTCTCGCGGGCCACGGTCGCACGTCACGTCGCCGCCCTTAAAGGGGCGGGTGAATGGCCCGAGCTGTAGGGGTCTCACACCGTAAGCAATATACGGTTCCCCTGCCCCCGGGCAGTGAAGAATGAGAGAACCCGGGTGAAGCAAGGTTCTCAGATAGCGGAAGACCCCGGGGAGCAGGGGGGATTGCTCGACCCAGGGCCTTCGGACGCCTGCGGAGCAGGAACCCACCCCAGCGTCATCACGAAACTATCATTTGTACAAGCAGTGTGCAGGTCTTACGCGCTAGGGATGACTACTACGTCAGTCAATTTGTCGATTTTGCTGATGAGCTCTTCCTCAATTTTGTAGATCTGGCGGTATCTTTTTGCGAGAGCCTTTTGGCGGTCCAGGAGGTGTGCCCAATTGGATTACAAGTACCTACACACTTGATCGGTGCTGCACGTTTCAGGGTCCGGGTGTGCGGCGTCCTGTCTGAGGTCCGCGATAGTGTCGCGCAGCACGGAGAGCTGCGCGATCTGCTGCTCGATCTCAGCGAGGCGCACGTCAAGCAGGTCGCGCACGTGCTCGCAGGGCGCCTGGCCGCCGTCGCGGATGTCGAGGATCTGGCGGATCTGGGCGAGGGTCAGCCCGGCGGCCTGGCCCCGGTGGATGAACCCGACCCGACCCACGGCATCCTCGGCGTAGTCCCGATAGCCGGAGGCCAATCGCTCGGCCGGAGGGAGCAGCCCCGACTCCTCGTAGAACCGCAGGGTCTTGGTCGTAGTTCCGGTTGCTTCCGCAAGCTGTCCGATCCTCATGTTCGCCGATTCCCCTTCCAATGGCCACCACACTTGACCTTCCATTGTACTGGAAGGTTCACAATGGTTCCATAGGAACTTTTGAACCACAGGGAAGAGACATCTGGAATGACAAACGAAAAGTTCGATCTGGCGATTATTGGTTCCGGCGGCGGAGCGTTTGCGGCCGCGATCCGGGCCACCGAGCTGGGCAAGCGCGTCGTGATGGTGGAGCGCGGCACCGTGGGCGGGACATGCGTGAACACGGGCTGCGTCCCGTCGAAGGCGCTCCTGGCTGCCGCGGAGGCCCGCCACGTGGCGTTGGATTCGGCCCGCTTCCCTGGGGTGGCGGCCTCGGCGGGCCCGGTGGACATGCCGGCCCTGATTCAGGGCAAGGCCGCGCTGGTTGAAAGCATGCGCACGGAGAAGTACGTCGATCTGGCCGCGGACTACGGGTGGACGATGATCTCGGGGGACGCGTCGTTCACCGGAACCCAGGACGCACCGCTGCTCCGGGTGATCTCCCCGGATGGTGCAGTGAGAACGATCGAGGCCGGGCACTACCTCGTGGCCACTGGCTCCGCACCCTACGTACCGCCCGTTCCCGGACTGGCCGAGGCCGGGTACCTGACCTCGACGACGGCGATGGAACTGGACGAGGTGCCCGAATCAATGCTGATCCTGGGCGGAGGCTATGTTGCCCTGGAGATGGCACAGCTTTTCTCCCGGCTGGGCTCCCGGGTGACCATGCTGGTCCGTTCCCGGTTGGCCTCGCAGGAGGAACCGGAGGCATCCAAGGCGTTGGCGGGGGTGTTCGCCGACGAGGGGATCCGGGTGGTCCGGCGGGCCATGGCCGACTCCGTGGCCTCCGGCCCGGACGGGGTCTCGGTGACGGCAAACGTGGCCGGGGGCGAGGAGGTGTTCCGCGCTTCCCGCATCCTCGTGGCACTGGGCCGCCGCCCGGTGACCGAGGGACTGGATCTTGACGCCGTCGGGGTGAAGACCGGCGCATCCGGCGAGATCGTGGTCGATTCCCGCCTGGCCACGTCCAACCCGCGGGTTTGGGCCGCCGGGGACGCGACCGGTCATCGGGAGTTCGTTTACGTCGCAGCGGCCCACGGCGCCCTGGCCGTGGACAATGCGTTCACCGATGCCCTGACCGAGGTCGACTACCGGCACCTGCCCCGGGTCACCTTCACCAGTCCCGCCATCGGGGCGGTCGGGATGACGGAAAAGGAAGCTGTCGCCGCCGGGATCAGCTGCGAGTGCCGGGTCCTCCCCCTGGAGTACGTGCCGCGAGCCGTGGTCAACCGCGACACCCGCGGCTTCATCAAGGTTGTCGCGGACCGCGACACCGGACGGATCCTGGGCCTCTCCGCGGTGGCCAAGGACGCCGGGGAAATCGCCGCCGCCGGCGTCTACATCCTCGAAGCGGGCATGACCACCGCGCAGGTCGCCGCCGCCTGGAGCCCCTACCTGACGATGGCCGAGGGCATCAGGAGCGCCGCCAAGGCCTTCACCACCGACGTCTCCAAGCTCTCCTGCTGCGCCTGAGCTGCAGCCCCCACTACCGAAGCAAAGGAATGCCATGACCGCCACCGACCAGGCCCTCACCTATCTGTTGTCCCCCGAGCACCACCGCACCGACCACGGCACCGCCTGAGTCTCCATCCCCATTCCTGGAAGGAACCACCAGACACCATGACATACCCGAGATCCCGCCGTTCTCTGTCCATTCCCCGGCCCAGGCACCTCGCCTCCGCCCTGTTTCTGGCAGCGGTCATGGCACTGACAACCGCCTGCGCCAGCTCACCGAGCGGCCCGTCGGCCGCGCCAGGCGGTTCGTCGCCCGACGCGGCCGGTGCCGTTGCTGTTACGGTCTCCGACATTGACGGCACTACCCGGACCATCCCGGACGGTAAGCCCGCAGCACTGTTCTTCTTCTCTGTCGGATGCGGTGAGTGTGTGGAAGGGGCCGATTCCCTGAACAAGGCCTCCACGGCCCTGGGAAGCTCGGCCGACTACCTCCTGGTGGACGTGGACCCCCGAGAACCGAAGGAGACCATCAACGGATTCCGCGATTACATCAAGGCCCCTGAGCTCCCTGCCGTCATCGACACCGGGGCCACACTGACCACCCGGTACAAGGTCACCTCCATGAGCACCCTGGTGGTGGTCGACGCGAAGGGTGACGTTACCTTCCGGGCCACCGACCCGTCTGCGGAAAAGATCCAAGAAGAACTCACCAAGGCCGGTGCCCAATGACAGCCCTGCTTGCCCTGGCCTTCGCCGCTGGAATGATTGCCCCGGTCAATCCCTGCGGTTTCGCCCTCCTGCCCGCCTGGATAGCCCAGACCATCGGGGACGCCCGGACGCGCCCGCTCGCGCTGCGTCTGGCCCACGGGCTCCGGGCCGGGCTCGCGCTCAGCCTCGGCTTCGCCGGGACCCTGGCAGCCTTCGGGCTGATCGTCAGCGCGGGCGCCAGGACCCTGATCAGCGCAGCGCCCTGGCTGGGAATGGCCACCGGGGTGATCCTTCTCCTGCTGGGCCTGGCCATGCTCACCGGACTCACACCACGGCTCCGTCTGCCGGCCTGGGCCACGAAACCCCGCACACAAGAAGCCGCAGGGGCAGGGCACAAAACCGGGCGCATGGTGGCCTTCGGGGTCGGATACGCCGCAGCATCCCTCGGCTGCACCCTCGGGGTGCTCCTGGCCGTGATCGCCCAAGCCCAGGCCGTCGCCAGCTACGCCGGGCTGCTCGCGGTCTTCGCCGCCTACGCCGCAGGCTCGGCCACTGTCCTGGTGCTCGTTTCGGCAGGCACGTCCATCGCCGGGGCCGCCCTCGGGCGAAGAATCACCGGCCTGGCCAAGCACAGCAACCGCATCGCCGCCTTCATCCTCACCATAACCGGCGCCTACCTCAGCTGGTATTGGTATCCCGCCGCCACCGGCGGAACCGCACAGGCCAACAGCCTCGCCGTATGGTCAGCCGCCGCCAGCGCCTGGATCAGCGACAACAGCACCCTGATCGCAGCCCTCGCCGCAGCCGTGGTGCTCGCATCGGCATTGGCCGCCCTCAACCGGCGCAGGAGACTGCGCATCAGACAGGGAACGCCGCCCACAGGCGAGGGCCCCGGGCAAAGCGGGGAACCCGACTGCTGCGCACCAACTCCGGACAACAACTCGACCGAGGACCGGCCAGGCACGATCCCGTAGCTGGCCGAGGACTCCCAAAAAGCAAGGGGGAGAGGGAACCGTGCCCCATCTTCTGGCAAACGAGGCGCCCGCCTATCAGGACAGGTTGGTACAGCGGCATCAGGCCGGAAGTCAATTCGTGCAGAGGACTTCGGGCAATCCGTCAGGAGCCCTCTGTACCGCCCCCGCAATGACGGGAACGTCAGTGTGGTGGACTTCGGAAAGCCACAGTGACACCCACTAGTTGTACTCGACCGTGACGTTGGTGGCACTTTCGGTCTTGTGAAATAGTTAGGCCTCCTGGCTTAGTGGAGCTGTGTTAA
>NZ_JRNG01000069.1:0-3080 GCF_000759055.1 Corynebacterium tuscaniense DNF00037
GGCTTAGTGGAGCTGTCTAGTTCTTCACTGCCGGAGGCCTCTATGCCCAACGGTAACGCCCGCTTGACCACGCATGCGAGAGCGTTGCTGGTGGCCAGGCAAGCTCATCCATATCGATGTGAAGAAACTCAGCCGCATCCCCGACAGCGGCGGTTGGCGAGTCCACGACCGATCCGCGACCGGAAGACCCGATCGGGTTCGACCACGTCCATGCCGCTGTCGATGACCACACCCGACTCGCTTATATGGCCCACTAGCGGTCGCGGAGCGTCCTGAAAACCTAAAGTTTTATGAGACACCCGGCAGGAACTGGAATGTGAGACCGTTTCATGGGGCAATTGGCCTCCTCCCCGTCTCACTAAAGCGTCTCGCCCTAAGTTGTCGCAGGGTGGTGCTCGGTAGGGGTTTGTGAGGCATAATCGAGACATGAGGCTTTTGGGGTACACCCATCTGTACGCGCTGACCTGCGGCGTTGTGGGTTGTGCCGAGCGTGCTGCCGGAGTCCCTTTCAGTGTCCCTGGGGTAGGAGCGGCCGCATGAAGGTGCGCTCGTACCGCAGGACGCACCCGGACTCGTCTCGAATCCGGTCAGCGGCGATGAAGTCCGGGTGGGTGCCGAACAAGGTGCGGTACTGCTCGTAGGCAGCCAGGCTGGGGAAGCTGAACAGGGATTCCGCACGGTCACTCACACCTTCCGCGGGTAGGTAGTACCCGTGGTGGGTGCCGCCGTGTTCGTCGACATGCCGCATCCAAGCGCGGGCGAACTGTTCAAAGGCCGCGATCTGGTCGGGGTCGATGGTGTAGTGGACGACACAGGTGATCACATCCACAACGCTAGGCCCACAGGCGCTCATTGGGGAGCCTTTGTCTGTGCGCCTCGTGGTGCACCTGGGGCACACCAATCTGCCTGGTTTACCTGCGGAAATGCGTCAGTTCGCCAAGTTGGCGCCGATTTCAACGGTGAGAACTCCGACGGCGATGAAGAGGATGCCGAGGGCCATGGTTCGGGTGAGGGGTTCGTGGAAGATGACCCGGGCGAGGATCGCGGTGAGAGCTACGCCGGATGCTGCCCAGATGCCGTAGGCGACGCCAAGGGCCATGCCGTCGGCCAAGGCGAGACTTAAGGCGACGAACGCCACGAGATACCCCGCGATGACGCCGATGAACCATTTCTTCACCCGGCCACCGTCGGAGGCTCGTAGCGACATGGTCGCGACGACTTCGGACAAGATGGCGCCTGCGAGGAAGATCCATCTCATGAGTTGACTCCTGCTTCCTGGGCTGCGGTTTGCTGAGCTTTCTGGGAGCCGAGTTCGACGGTGAGGACACCGCTGATGATCAGAACCATTCCAAGACCCATCACAGCAGTCAGAGGTTCACCGAAAATCGCGGCGGATAGCACAGCGGCGAGCACGACCCCGCTGGCTCCCCAGATGCCATAGGCGACGCCGATCTGCATTCCTTCGCGCAGGCAGAAGGTGAGGAAGACGAAAGTGCCGATGTATCCGGCAGCAACCACGATGTACCAGGATGGGTGATTGAGCGCCGCCTTGAGAGACAGCGTCGCCGCCACTTCGGTAGTGATGGCACCAGCGAGCAGGAACCACTGCTTCATGGGGTTGTTCCTTCGATCAGGGAGCGAATGCTGGAGACGACGGCTTCGAGATCCGCGCCGTGGAGGGTGGACACACCTGTGGCCTGGGCGCCCCAGAGTCCGTCGGCGGCGAGTCGGGCGGTGGTCAGCCTGGCTCGGGTGGCGGCGTCGAGATCGTCCGGGAGTTCGAGCCAGCGGCCCATCCGCGTAGTCCACGGTTCGGTGAGTTCGGGCCGGTACGTCGCTTGGCCCCAGATGATGAACTCGGCGCGCTTGGCGGCCCCGTGGGCGGCGACGTGAACGTAGCTCAGGAGCCGCTCGGTGGCGTTGGCGTTCTCGAGGGGCTTGCCAAGGGTGGCAGTCATGTCGTTCTCGACGTTGGCCGCAGCGTGGTCGACGATCGCGGCGAGCAGTACGTCGCGGTTGCGGAAGTGATATAGCAATCCCGGTTTGGTGAGCCCGGCCTCGTGGGCCACTGCGTCAAGGGTAATGTCGCCACCCTCCGCTGCGTTCATGACGCGGAGGGCAGCTTCCAGGATCTCGGAGCGCTGACTGGTTCGCATATAGCTAACTTTACCATTTGGTAGGTGAAGCCTTCAACTGCGGGCGCTGGTAGGGGCACCTGGGGTACACCCCAAGCGAACAATTTGTGAATGAAAAAACTTCCTGTTCGCTAGGGTTAGTTCCAAGACTAACGGAACAGAACCGTCACTGCCTCTGGAGATCACTGAACAGTTGGGGGCGATCTCAGGACAAAAGGTGGGCTATGCCCGGGTGAGTTCGAAAGATCAGAACCTTGATCGTCAGATTGAACAACTCAAGGCAGAGAAGGTCTTCACCTATTACACGGATAAGGCCAGTGGTGGATCGCGTGAGCGCCCTGGACTTGATGAAGCAATGCGATATGTCCGTGCAGGAGATCAGCTTGTCGTCACGTCGATGGATCGGTGCGCGCGTTCACTGACGGATCTGTACGCCATTGTTGACGAGCTAGTCAGCAAAGGAGTGTCGGTGAAGCTCCTCAAGGAGGGACAGACCTACTCAAAAGACTCCACCCCGATCGCCAAGCTGATGCTAGGGCTGTTGGGTTTTGTTCAGTTGGGTAAGGCCGTGAAAGAGCTGGATCAACACCGTGAAATAGTTGAAAAAAATAACCCCGCAGGTTTCCCTGCGGGGTGTCGTTGTTAGAACGGTGCTTCGTCGTTGTCGGCGTCAGCGCCAGCCAGGGCGGCGTTCGCCGCCTCGCCTCCGCGACGGGCTGCGCGCGCAGCGGACTCTTTCTTGGAGTCGATCAGCTGCACGGTGTCGATACGGGCGACCAGCGGGTAGTGCTTCACACCGTCCTTGTCGGTGTAGACGTCGGTCTTCAGCGAGTAGCTCACCGCGACACGGTCGCCGGACCCGATGCAGCCGAACACGCCGGGGTTCTTCGCGTCCTGGACGTAGCCGGTCAGCTCCACGATCTCGCTTTCCACCTTGCCGGTGGC
>NZ_JRNG01000070.1:0-685 GCF_000759055.1 Corynebacterium tuscaniense DNF00037
TTACGTGAGTGGGTGTGAATTGCCGTGCAATGTGGGTGTTGAAGCAGCTGCTTTGCTGCTGCGGGGGGTTGCGCTGTCGTTACAACACTGCCCAGGGCAGCGGCGTGCCTGCCGCCTCTAGGTCGCGCAGTTCTTGTGCTGCACCCGGATCGGCGTCCTCGCCGTCGATACCGTCGGCGAGCTGGTAGAGCAGTTCCAGGTCGGTGTGGGTGATGTCGCGCATCACGTGCCTCCTTGTTCGGATTGGTGGTCAATCCGTCTGTTGGAGACAGCTCTGCTGTCTAGGGGTCGCTCCCCTGCCTCGTTGAAGTGTCTGCTGTCGCAAGCCACGGCCGACGAGAAAAAAAGAAACCCCGTTGCATCGCTGCAACGGGGTGTGTGGTGCTACTCGGTGAACAAGATCGTGCGGGTCTTCTCGGCGCCCTCGCGGACGAGTTCGACCATCCGCTCGCCTTGGCCGATGTCGGTCAGCTTCGCCACCAACGACGGGAAGTTCTCGTCTGGCCCGATCTCGGTGGCTCGGTGCGCGGCCACGCCAGCTAGTCCCGGCTGGCCTGTGGCGTGCGCGAGCACGGCAACCGTGGTGGTGAGCTGCGCGCGCATCCCTGGCCAGCTGGTCGGGACAGCACGCATAACCTGCTCCGCGAACCGTAGGCCCGCCTGCGGGTCATCGAGCAGCGCCGCG
>NZ_JRNG01000071.1:0-3383 GCF_000759055.1 Corynebacterium tuscaniense DNF00037
AGCGTAATGTCGCCGCAGCGAAGCGTTTCCTGGCCAAGACCCTGAGGTCGAACACGATAACCGGGTTCCCGCGGGTCATCAACACCGACAAGGCACCAGCTCTGGCCAAGGCAATATCCGAGCTGAAGGCGGAGGGAATCTGCCCTCAGACGGTGGAGCACCGGCAGGTGAAATACCTGAACAACGTTATCGAGGGAGATCATGGCCGACTTAAAGGAATCCTGGGGCCGAAGGTAGCGTTCAAAAACCGAATTTCCGCCTACCGGACGTTGAAAGGGATGGAAGCGATGCATTCATTACGGAAAGGCCAGGGAACGATGTTTGCCTACGGGCACCCGAACCCAGACACGGTGATCGTCAGCCGGATATTCGAGACAGCTTAAGCACCCCGGAGCAAGGACAGCTAATGTCTTGAGGTTGGGCTTTTCGACCCTGGCCCAACTTTGCAACAGCACCGCAAAGTGTCGCCGGGACGCAGCTCCTTGAGACACGCATCGAGCTGCGGGCGGTCCCCCTTCTTGCCCGACGCCCGGTCCTCATAGAGAAGGTCGGGATCCACCCCGGCCGCAATGAGGGCGTCGCGTTGCAGATCGGTGGTCTGCGATCCGTCCGACTTCGAGACCCGCATAAAACCAATCAGTGCCATAGCTTCTTGCCATCACTTATACGATCGTTTACGTGACAAAGGGGGTGATTGCCGTTCCCGCAGGCGAAGAAATGCCCGGCCTGTCACTTAACACGTTATTTATTCTAGGCTACGTCACCGGTGGTTAAGACCACTAAAGTGACATTGAGACCGCCTAATCTTTGCCTATCATTATTGATACTGATATCATTAGGGTATGGCCACCTCCTCCGCGCTTCTCCACCCTGTTCGCCTCCGCATCGTCCAGACACTGCTCGCCACCGACGGATCCACCACCCGCCAGCTCCACGACCGACTCCCTAATGTTCCCATCGCAACCCTTTACCGACACATCGCCCATCTCGTCGACCACGGCCTCATTGAAGTGGTGGAGGAACGATCAGTCAGAGGCACAAGCGAAAAGACCTACAAGGTGGCCGAAGAACTCACCAACCCCACGGCAGACGAACTAGCCTCATTGACCCCCGAAGAGATCCTGGCGGCGTTCACCGTGTTCGCCTCCGGGGTGATCCGCGATTTCGAGGACTATCTTGACCAGGGTGTGCCCAATCTGGCCAAAGATCAGGTGAGCTTCGCGCAGGCGGATTTCTGGGCGACCGATACCGAAGTCGAGGTCTTTTCGCAGGCGGTTATGACAGCGCTTCGCCCCCTGATGGCCAACACCGCCGGCCATAACCGGCGCCGCCGCGCACTGACGACCATTATGATTCCCCGCCCAGTCGAAAGGACGACACCATGACCCCAGAAGGCAGCGATCATTTCACCGCCCGGGCCGACGATATGATCGCAGGATACGACGACACCGCAGTCCTGGGCCCCCTCCAGCTCCGACTCCACCCAGGCATCACCGCCCTGCTGGGGCGCAATGGGTCGGGCAAGACCACCCTCATGCGCACCCTCTGCGGCATCATCCCCCCACTGTCAGGACGTTGCATCGTGCTGGGTGAACAGGTGGTGGACGGGGCCGCGGTACGGTCCCGGGTCGGTTATCTCGGACATAAATCCGCCCTGTCTTCCGGGCTCAGTGTCGCGCAGAACCTGTCGTTCTGGCGCACGATCAACGCCAGTCTTCCGCAGATACCCCTGATAGCAGAGGCGGAGTTGATCGGACGTTTCGATCTTGAACCGATCCTCGACAAGCGCGTGTCCGCGCTCAGCCGCGGGCAGCGTCAACGCGTGGATCTCGCACGATTGGCGATGACAGATCCAGAGTTTGTGGTGCTCGACGAGCCCCTGACGGGCCTCGACCCGGTCTATGCCGCTGAGACCCGCGCACTCCTGCACGAGTGGGGCACAACCCGGACGGTGCTCTACTCCACCCACAGTGTCCCGGAGGCGCTGGAACTCGCCTCCCGTTTCCTCATCGTCGATGGACGTGACGTGCTGACACTGGGCAGCGACGGCACTGCCATCACCGAGACGCAGATCCTGCAGTCACTAGGAGCATCATCATGACCCGAGCCACCACCGCCACACCTCATCAGGTTCAGGCGTTCGCGAAGCGGGCGTGGATCCAGCAGGGCGGCATGACACTCTGGCTTTCCGCACTGGTCGGAGCCGGCATCGGGATACTTGCCCTCCTCGGAGCCGGCAACGTCGACATGATGCCCGGCATGGAGACCATGATCCCGAACCAGGCACTCCACCTCGCCACCGTCCGCGACAGCCTGGGCGAGGTCCAGCCGAGCGCCTCCTACCTGCTGATCATGACACCGGTCCTGCTGGGCGCCCTGGTCGGAATCGTCGCGACACTGACTCTCCCGGGAGTCGTCGCCGATGACATCCACGGCGGCGGCATCGAAGTCCTTTTGGCCGGGCCGATCCCACGCCGTCGCCTCTTCCAGTCCTACCTGGGCGCCAGCCTGATCCTCACCACCGCCTCCTGGGCCATGGCAGCCACCGGATTCACCACCGCAACCATTCTCGTGGCGCTGACCACGGGCATATCCGTATCAGTGACCTTCCCATTCGTGGCCACACTACTCATCCTCCCCCTGTCGCTGGGCATCTGGTCGGCAACCGCCACCCTGTTCGGGGCACTACTGTATCCACGCAGCCTGGAATCGCGGGCAGGGATGAACGGCGGACCCATCCGACTCCTCGCGATCGCACCGTCCCTGTTGACAGCCCCCTGCCTCATGCTCCTGCACGAATGGGCACTGCCCGTCCTCGCCCTCATTTTCTCCACCACCGTGGCCGCCAGTGCGCTCATCGTCTACCTCACCGCCCGCGGATTTCGCAGCACCCGGGTTCTCGATTCCTGACCGCCCACACCCACCCCATACCAGCACACCCCCACCAGATGCCACTACGCAGTGGGGCAGCAATCATCACCGCCCAGGTAGCCCCCTCTCAGGCAGTGTGGTGAGTCAACGTGATCAGACCGTTTCGACTCCCCGACCCACCATCATCGCGCACGGAGGCTTACCCCACGGGCACCCTAGCCCTCCGGGGTGAACAGATCCTCAATCGCACAGTCGAAGACACCGGCGAGACGAAACGCCAGAGGTAGCGCGGGATCAAAACGCCCCTTCTCAATGGAGATGACTGTCTGCCGGGACACCCCCAGCAGCTCCGCGAGCCTGACCTGCGACCAGCCCCGCTGCAGGCGGCGTTGCGCCACACTGTTGCGCACCACTTACCCCGCCCGTCGGGCAACCAGGTAACGGATACCCATATCGGTGCTGTTGAGGGAGATGGTGATGCTGTTGCAAAGTTGGGGCAGTAGGAAGAGCGA
>NZ_JRNG01000072.1:0-1233 GCF_000759055.1 Corynebacterium tuscaniense DNF00037
CCCTTAGTGCCAGGGTGGTTGTGAACGACGGACCTTAGGAGGTTTTGTTCATGGCCGGTCCACAGTTGCCTGAGTTGGTTCCGTTGGCGTTGGCGTCGCCACCGACCGTTGAAGCCCCGATGGTTGCCCGGAAGGCCAAGCCCAAGACGTCACGCGAGGAGGTCGAGGAAGTCTTGGCTATGCCGCCGCGTGTGCTGGCGGCGGGGGAAGTCCTCGATGAGGAGCTGTTGACGTCGCTTGATGCGGTAGCGTTCGTATTCTCCCCGTACCGTGTTACCCGTGCTGGCAGTTGTTTTCATCCAACGCAGCAGCGGCAAATGATCACGATTTATAACCTGTTGCCGCACGGCACGAAAGGCCCGTGGTGTGCTCGGCAGGGAATCAAAACTCTCTCTATCAATCGCTGGGCCCGCACATTGCAGACAGCAAAGTCCACTGATGATGGTCTCGATGGCATTCAACGGGCTAAACGCACTGTTGATGATGCGTTTCGGGGAAGGTATTCACCTGAGTACATCCGTGAGATTGTCATCGGATACGGCTTGGTGCCGCATGGTCAGAAAGAAGCGTGGTTGATTGAACATGGACTTGCTGATCACACCGTGCGACGCTGGACAGCAATGGTTGCCGATGGTGATCTACCGACGCGTACTACACCGAGGAGGATTGGAACGTTGACGATGGATGAGTGTGTTGAAATCCAGCAGCTACGCAAGGAAATCTCCACCCTGATGCAGCAAAAGCGCAAACTCGAACTCGATGCGAAACGTCGGGAGGAAGCTATGCAGCGTGCCCTGGATAAGGCGACGGAAAGAGCAGAGCGGGCTGAACTGGCCACTGATGCGTTGGGAAAAGCTTTAGCGACCATGCCAGGGCTACCTGGCGTGGACTCAGACGCGGAGGAAAAGTCCTCACCGACGCCCAACAACACCTCTACGAGAAAGGACGGCAAGCGGAAGAAGCGCTGATCAACCAGCTCGTTTCTGTCGGCTACTCCAAAACGAAGGCGATGGACATTATCGGCGCATCGCGCAGCCGGCTCTTTTACGAAACCAATCCTCGCCCGCGCACCGAACATCCGATCCCTTATCACCAACGCCGGATCAGCCGGCTGGCGGATACCACTGTCAATCGCATCTTGGAATTGTTAGACACCAATCCACATTCCGGGGTGGACCAGGTGTTTTACGCCGCGTTGAACAATGGGATTTACCTGGCAAGCCTGCGCAGCTT
>NZ_JRNG01000073.1:0-787 GCF_000759055.1 Corynebacterium tuscaniense DNF00037
CTACCGGGTAGCCAAAGCCCACGGCAAACTGCTACACCAACGCCACAACACCAAAGCCACACACGCCAAACGCCGCCACGACGCTACGCCGCCGCATGTCCGCGCCACCGCGCCCGGGCAGGTGCTGTGTTGGGACATCACCTTTTTGCCCGGAGAATACGTCGGACAAACCTTCGCATGTCACATGGTGATTGACCTTTACTCCCGCGCCGTCGTCGGATTCATCGTCGCAGAACGCGAAAGCAGCCAGCTTGCAGCGGCGATGTTCGCTGACATCTTCACTAGCTTTCCTGATGTGCACACTGTGCACTCCGACAACGGGGCCGCGATGACCAGCAAACAACTCGGCAAGCTGTTTGCCACACACGGTGTAGCCCGTTCGTTTAACCGACCGCACACCAGCAACGACAACCCACATACCGAGTCGGTGTTTCACACCATGAAGACTAGGACTTACTACCCGAAAACCTTCACCACGCTGGGGCAAGCAGACGCCTGGGTCAGCGCATGGGTGCAGGTCTATAACGCCACCCCCCACAGCGGAATCAATTACTACCCGCCACAAGCAGTCCTCCACGGCACCTGGATCAAGCTGCAACACCAACGAGAGAAGGGGATGCGAAACGCGCTGGACAAAGGCGTCATCACACAACTACCGAACACCGCAGCCGGCACAGGCCTTCCAGCAGAAGTCAGCATCATCCGCACCACCACCCAAACCGCCCCAGCCCCACAACCCATCACGATCTAGCGCTCAACCTCGTTCACAACCACTTGACACAAAGCG
>NZ_JRNG01000074.1:0-1607 GCF_000759055.1 Corynebacterium tuscaniense DNF00037
ACCGGCTGGGTTTCTACCGTCCGTTCGCACAGCGGAGAGGGTGTACGGGTGTCTCGCGTTGGATTGAAGTGATTTGCAATCGTCGATGCTGGTACTTCGCACTCGGGATGGTTAGCCCCGACGACTTCGAGCACTACTTCACTCAGACCACCAACGAAGAAGAAACTGCCTAACCAGGAAGTGGCAACACTACGTGTCCACCATATGCGGGCACCCCAGGCGTATGACGATGATGGGGTAATGGCGAGGCCATTCCAGCCCGAGTAGTTCGCCTGGCTCGGTGTCTGAGCTGTCTACCACGTTTTGCCTGTTGCTTATGAGTTGGACTCATCAGTTTGTTCACTGATGGGGAGCAGTTCGGGTATTGGTCCAAAGGGTATTCGTGGAATGTTTTTCTAATGATCGGTGTCGTTTAAGCAGCGGGTTTGAGGGATGTCCACTTTAGTGGACAAAAATAGGTTTCCTGCGTCTTGGAAACGTGGCATTGTTGTTTGTGTCCGACGAGATCCGGACTGACCTGGGGAGCACAACGATCGGGGGTAGCGCAGTATGCACAAGCGGATAACAACTGTCATCACGGCTGTAGCCACTGTGTGCTTACTTTCAAGTTGCACGGCGACGGGCTTATTCGGGCAAGCCGACCAACGGCACGAGACAAGTCCAGTAGAGGATGCACCTACGCCATCGGCGCCTGACGCTGGATCAGACCCCACGCAGGCGGAGGTGCCTGCTTTTCACTTTGCTAGTGGTGATCTCATTCTCGGAGATTTTAACTACGAAGAGATTAAAGACAACTTATTCAATCCCTGCGAGGAGATCACCGAGGAAGAATTCGCGATGGTGGGCTTAGAAAAGGTGGGTCCAAGCACGCCACTACTTGTGGGAGGTGTCGGTTGCGGACTGTTGGATACGAGCGGTGAAAAGTCTGTTGCGATCGGGACGAGCTCGGCGACGAAAGAGTTCATATTCAGTCGCCCTGATTTAGAGGCTCGGTCAGATGTCTCCGAAGTTGTGCCGGGATTAATGCTCTATAGAGGAACTCAGGCAGGCATTATTTCCTGTGTAGCCGCAGTCGACACAGTACGAGGTGAGTTCTCGATTATTGCTGGAGACCTAAAGGCGAGCACTGAATTTGACGAGACATGCTCTTACGCTCAAAAAGTAATGGAAAAGTTTTACTTGCAACGGTAGCGAGATATTGGGGGACAGAATTATGTACTTGGATGTTAATGCAGTCCGGCAAGCCGCGGGTCTGCTTGAGAAAGCTAGTGAGCATTTATCAGGACAATTGCTGCTCGTAGACATGAGTGGGGTCGGTCTCTATTCTTCTGTGTCTGGTTTGGATCAGGCGGGGCGGATGCATCAGGTGATTAGTTCGGTGAGTCAGCCTGAGGCGACGCGGGGGTTGGCGTTGTTTTTGTCGAATGCTGCTGGGTTGTTGCGTGATCAGGTGGATGGGTTTGTTGCTGTTGATGCAGGTATTGGGGAGTCGTTTCGTCCTGGTGGTGGGGATGTGTCTGGGGGTGTGCGTATTTCAACCCCTGATGCGCCTTTAGTCAGTCCGTTTAGTGTTGTTACTCCTGCTGCTGGTCGGCCGTGGAGTTTAG
>NZ_JRNG01000075.1:0-1391 GCF_000759055.1 Corynebacterium tuscaniense DNF00037
CTTCAAGGGTCTGATTCCGATATTGGATCGGGGTCAGACCCTTGAGTCGTTGTTGGATGCGTTCGGTGTTGTACCACTGGATGTACTCGTCGATCGCCTGGTTGAACTCTGCGACGGTGTCGAAGACTTGGCCGTGGTACATTTCGGTTTTCAAGTGGCCGAAGAAGTTCTCCATGACCGCGTTGTCGTAGCAGTTGGCTTTACGCGACATCGACTGCACACCACCGTTGTCATGAATCAAATTCCGCCAGGAGGAATGCTGGTACTGGAAGCCTTGGTCGGTGTGCATCATCCACCCGGGTTCAGGCGCACAAACCGCGATCGCCTTAGTCAAGGAATCAGCGGTAAACGCTGTCGACGGCGATGTATCCACAGTATGGGCAACAATTGAACGATCGAACAGGTCCATCACTGGTGACAGGTAGACCTTGCGGCCTGCGACCCTGAACTCGGTAACGTCGCTGACGAAAACGGTATTTGGCTGATCCGGGGTGAACTTGCGGTCAAGTTTGTTGTCCGCGATGTGGCTGATCGTCCCGGTGTAGGAAACATACGGTCTGCGTCGGCGGATCTTGGCTCGCAGCCCCATCTCGCACATGAGTTTGTAGACGAGTTTGTGGTTGACCACCCAGCCCTGGTTACGCAGGTCAAGGAGTACTCGCCGGTAGCCGTAGCGATGCTTGTTGCGTTCGAAGCTTTCCCGGATGGCATCTTTAAGCGCGGCGTGCTTATCCGGTTGGCTAAGGCGTTTCTGGTGGTAGAAGAAGGTTGACCGTGGGATACCTGCTGCTTCTAGGAGGTATTCCAAGCGGTGGTGTGACTTGAGGATGACAATCGCCCGGACTTTCAGGCGCGTCCCTGATTCCTCAAGTCCCGCAATTTTTTTAGATAAGCGTTTTCCGCTTCCAACCGTGCGATCTGACGGCGTAGCTGCTCCTCTTCGGTAAGCGGCTTTGACGCCGCTGAGCCTTTGGGTCTGCCTTTCGGCTTCGGCTTTAGTGCCTCGTCGCCGCCCTTGCGCCATTTCCACGACCAATAACTGACCATCTGGTCTGACGACAGGCCAAACTCACGTGCAAGATTCATCTTTGTCTCGCCGGCAAGATGGCGTTGGACAACTTCCTTTTTGATTTCGAACGAGTACTGCTGGTTAGTCGGTTTCTCCACAAGACATAGCCTGCCATGCAGTTGAAACCGACGATAGAGCATACGGACAGCGACTTTGGAGACACCCAGAGCATTGGCAGCGGCCCCATATCCCATGCCTTGCTCGAAACACTCAACCAACTGCTCACGCTGCTGCTCACTTAGCGAACTTCGTGCTCTCAATGAAAACTACTCCCCACTAGTCGATAACTGACTTCTCAGTCCAACTAATGGGGAGCAGTTCA
>NZ_JRNG01000076.1:0-1370 GCF_000759055.1 Corynebacterium tuscaniense DNF00037
TTATGGTTGTAGCCTGCGTTTCGGTCGGGGCTTGGATAGTTTCGGGTTCATCTGGGGTGGTTGACGATGTTTCATTCCGTCGACGAGGTTGATGTTGACCTGACCACCTGGTGGCCGGTGGCTCAACGTGATCGGCAGGGGCACGCTGAAGAGGAATTCACCGTCATGGGCCGTGTAGAACTCCGCAGTGTTATCGGCTGTGACCGTGGAGTAGAGTCTGCGGTTTTTAAACCTCAGACCAATGTAGAGACCGAATCCGCACACGCGTACAACGCCATCTTTGCTCACACAGAGTTGGTCTGGGATGCCCCAATAGTTTGTTGAATGTGTCGTAGGCATCGTTAACGTAGGGGTATCGGTGGGAGGTATGCCTTGCTGAGCTGCCATGTCATCGGTGTTGGCCTCGTGTGAAGTTGCCGCTTCCGCGGGGCCGTTTAGCATGTCGGATACAGCTTGTGGATTGTGCGCCTGGTTATAGGCAACTACGCGGGCCCAGATCTGATCAGGATCGAGTGGTTGCGTAGGCGACGGTGCCTTGGGGAAAGTATCGAAAGCTTGGCGTGGTGTGATGTGCATCTTGCCGACCAGTAGTGATTGGTGGCGTCGTCGCTCGTTGTAAACCTGGCGATATTCAGCCAGATATGTGTTGACCTCGGCAAGGTTGACTGGGTGGCGTGCATCGAGGAACTGGGTCAACGTACGGTGAGATCGCTCGTCTTTTCCCTGGGTTGTCGGGGCGAAACCAGCAATAGCAAGTACACCTTGGCTGGCGAGCCAAGTTTCAGTAGCAGAGAGAAAACCCCGGTGGTAGGTGGCGAACGCATCGCCATTGTCAGAAAGGATTTCTTGAGGTTTGCCGTAGATGGCGAACGCTGCGGCCAGCGCAGCGCGCGCATCAGTACCGTTTTCCGGTAGAGCGAATGCTGTGGTTCCGACATCAAATCTGCTGGCATCATCGATGATCTGGTAAATCGTTACGAGCGTGTGCGCATGGTCGAAGAGGCGATAGACCAGTCCATCGATTTGCCAGAGTTCACCAACGAAATCGCGGGCGAAGCGCTTATAGGAACTCCGCGGCCGTTTGCGGGCATTGGCATCAACAAACCCAAGCTCTTGTAGCCACAAGGCGATAGTGGAACGCGAAGGGGCCCGATCGGCACCGACAGAGTCGAACAAGAAGTAGTAAATCGACCAAGGGCCATAATCCAAGCCTTGCTCCATCAAGTGTTGCCTGGCATGGATGACTGCGATTTTGTCGGCTTCGTCAAATTTCTTAATCGGATTCTTCGGGGCAGTCGAATCCGGCACAATACCTGCTCGGCCCTTCTGCGCTATCCGGTTTTTGATGTTGTGGTACGTCTGTCGCGAGA
>NZ_JRNG01000077.1:0-1306 GCF_000759055.1 Corynebacterium tuscaniense DNF00037
GAAGTGTCCCAGGTTTTGTTCCGCCTGAGTAGATGGGAAAATTTGGAACATGCCAAAGAAGTTTGATCAGGATGCGAAGGATCGGGTGGTCCGTCTTGTTGAGGATCGCATCCTGGCAGAGAATATTTCCATGCAGGAAGCGTGCAAGATTGTGGCGCCGAAACTGGGTGTTTCGTGGCATACTGCCCGGCAGTGGACGCAGGCCGCTCGACGTGTAGGGCGCGTTGTTGAGCGCATGCCGGAAGACTTGGCGGCCGAAAATGCCAGGTTACGTCGCGAAAACCAGGAGCTTCGTGACACCAATGAGTTGCTGAAGGCTGCCTCGGCTTTTTTCGCGTCGGAACTCGGCCCCCAACGTCGGAAATGATCCAATTCATCGATGAGTATCGGGATTGTTTCACAGTCGAGTTCATTTGCGAGACGTTAAACACCCACCGTATTGGCGGTTTCATCACCTCCCGTGGATACCGCCAATCAAAAGCCCGTGGCATGAGTGCCCGCACTCTTCGTGACGCCGCCCTTGTCGAGCATATTCGTAAGCTCCATGAGGAAAACTTTGGCGTCTACGGCATCCGTAAGATGTGGCATGTTCTGCGCCGTGAAGGAATCGATGTTGGTCGTGAGCAGACCGCCCGTTTGATGCGCCTTGCTGGGGTCAGCGGCAAAGGTAAAGGTAAGTCTCCTATCACTACCCGCAAGCCGAAGGGCCCAGATCTGCGTCCTGATTTAGTTAATCGCAAGTTCAAAGCCCCGGCACCGGCCCGATTGTGGGTGGCCGATATTACCTATGTGCGCACCAGAAAAGGATTCGTGTACACCGCTTTTGTGACCGACGTGTTCTCCCGAAGGATCGTCGGATGGGCGCTATCGGATTCGATGCGCACCGAGGCGCTGCCACTGCAGGCACTCAACCAGGCGATCGTAAGCGCGAAGGAAACGGCAGGGCTAATTCACCACTCTGACCATGGCTCGCAATATGTGAGCATTGTCTACAACGAGCGATTGGCCGAGCACGGAATTGCAGCGTCAACCGGGACCGTTGGGGACTCCTACGACAATGCCTTGGCTGAAAACGTCAATGGTTCCTACAAAAATGAACTGATTCATCGACGAGCGTGGGCAGACGTGGTGGACGTTGAGATTGCGACGTTTGAATGGGTCAATTGGTGGAACGAGATACGGCTTCACCAAAGTCTCGGCTATCGCACGCCAGCTGAGGTTGAGGCAGAGTTTTGGGAAACCAACCCGGCCCAAGAAATAATGGAAATCAAGGCAAATGCCTAGGAACAAAACCCGGGGCACTTCA
>NZ_JRNG01000078.1:0-1301 GCF_000759055.1 Corynebacterium tuscaniense DNF00037
GGGCCTGACCCCCGGAAAGTAGACACGTCGGGGGTTAGCTATGCTGCTTGGGTCAGTGTAGCTGAATTAAGTGCTTCGAAGGTATCGGGGGCTAGAAGGTTGCACCAGGAGTGTCGTCTGCGCGTGTTGTAGCGCATGCACCATCGGAAGACTTCTTGGCGGCAGATGATGGGATTGTCAAAGACTTTCCGATCACGCAGGACTTCACGTTTAAGGGTGGCGTTAAATGATTCTGCCAGGGCGTTATCGGCACTTGTACCCACCGCGCCCATGGATTGGCGTACACCAAGCTGGGCGCAGTGATCCCTAAATGCTTGTGAGGTGTACACACTGCCGTGATCGGAATGGAAAATTGCTCCTTTAAGGCTTCCTCGGACTTTTCTGGCATGGGTTAAAGCTTCGGTAACCAGCGATACTCGCATGTGATCGGCGAGTGCATGGCCGACGAGCTTGCGTGAGTAGGCGTCGATGACCGTGGCTAGGTACATGTTCTTACCGCCCTTACACGGCAGATACGTAATATCGCCTACATAGAGCTCGTTTGGTCTATCAGCTGTGAATTTGCGGCCTACTAAATCTGGCATCACGCGGTGGCCAGGCTTACGCCTGGTGGTGATACATCGACGCCGTTTACTAAAGCCTTTAAGCCCCATGGATTGCATGATGCGTGCGACCTTCTTGTGATTGATCGGGGGAAAGCCCGTATCGTCGTTGAGGCTTGCAGCGATGCGTTTAGCACCATAGAGCCCGTGCTCATCATCGAAGATGGTCTTGATTCTTGCACCAATAAGGGCGTCAGAACATATCTTTAACCTTCGTTTATCGCGGGTGTTGACCCATTTGTAGAACGAGGAGCGATTGAGCTTTAACACGTGGCACATCCGCTTGACCGAGTACTCGGTTCGGTGGTCATAGACAAACTGGAAGCGGATTACCAGCGTGTCTCTTCGGCAAAATATTTCGCGGCCTTGCGCAGGATGTCGCGTTCTTCGCGCAGCTTAGAGACTTCTTTTTCTAGCTGGCGGATTCGCTCGGAGTCAGTCGTCGCCTGGGCCTGGTCGCGCAAGCTTTTGGTGCGGGCACGTTTGCCGGTGCCGTACTGCTTAAGCCAAGAGAAAAGTGAGGAACGATTGACTCCAAGCTCTGCTGAAGCCGCGTGAAGTGTGAGATCCTCATTGTTTTCGTAGAGGGCCACAGCATCACGTTTGAACTGTTCGGAGTACCTAGGCATGGTGGTAGATTACCTTTCTTCTCAACCCAACTGGGCTGGATATCAGGTGTCTACCTAACGGGGGTCAGGT
>NZ_JRNG01000079.1:0-986 GCF_000759055.1 Corynebacterium tuscaniense DNF00037
AAGCAGCGTGTCTCGCAAGCGCGGCGTGGTGAAGCATTTCAGCGCGGATCGAACAGCGCGAGTGCTCGGCTGGGTCATCCCTGCCGCCGCCTGCTCGTACTCACGCTGCAGCACGTCGGAGAACATGGGCGGGATATACGCCAGCGCGTCTTCGATGATGTCGGCGTGCTCGGCAGCGTCGATGCCGTGATCGGTGCTGTTCAACCGTGCCTCGATGTCGTCTTTGCTCGGCTCCGGCAGCTCGCCGGTGTGCTCTAGCATCTGCCGCAGCGCCGCCGATGCGGCGACCTCGCCGACAACGCCGTGGCGCGGCTCGTCGATGAGCGGATGCTGATACACGGACCACCACGCAGCCCCGGTGACGATCTCAGGCACCTGCACCACCCCGAGCAGCGGCGGTAGGTGCACTGCCCCACTAGTGAGATACGTGGCCGTCTCGTCAAAGACCGGCTGCGCAATGTCATCGCTGATCATGTACGCGATAACAGCGTCGAGTTCGAGGTGGTGGACCCACGCTGCGAACCGCTCGCGGCTCTCGGTGAGCTTTGCAACAGCTTCGTCCAGATCGAACCGCGCGACCGGGCCGAGGCGGACGGTGTCGACGCCCTCGTCGTCGACGAAGAACGCGAGGATCAGCGAGTTGTTCGGGTAAAACCCGAGGATGCCGGGGAGGTTCGCGAGGATCTCGCCGTGGGATGCAAGCGTGTGAGAATGGGTGGACATGGCAGTGCTCCTTTGCACGAATACGGGGTGTATGTGGTCAATCCCGTATTCGGCCCGGCTCTGCCGGTCGCAGGCGTATCCCAGCAGTGCAGCACTCATGTGTGCCGAGCGTCGCTAGCGCAGCCTGATGCCTTCTCGCCGGGTGCGAGCGCTAGCGACGCAGCCTGTGCCTAAGCGTCGGCTTCGATGCGCTTGAGAGCGCGATAGATCGTCGGCCGCGAGACGTTAAAGGTGCGCGCTACAGCGCTGACGGACTTGCCGCC
>NZ_JRNG01000080.1:0-927 GCF_000759055.1 Corynebacterium tuscaniense DNF00037
GAAATGTGGTAGACACCATAGTTGTCCCGTATTCAGGAAAGGATCTCCACATGAAGCTTCACCGACTCCTAGCAGCATCTGCTACTGTAACTCTTCTGGCAACGGCTCCGTTAACCAGCCAAGCTACCGAACTCACTCCGAAATCTGACCAAGAGAGTTTCAGTGCGCAGGAAGGACAGTCAACATATAACATCAGCCGCGTCGATGAAAATAAGCTCCGCCTAAAGGTTGAAAATGCTACCATTTCCCAAAATGGAGATTTTATCGATATTACCAGCAAAGATGGACAGAGCTTAGAACGATTGAGTGACAAAATCGTCTATGACGACGGTAGGGAAATCAACCTTTCTTACACTATTGAATCACCAACGAGTATTCTCATCGACGCGGAGAAGGGTGGGATAGCACCTCGCGGCTACTGGTCTTGCGTCGGGAAAAACGCAGCCGGAGGAGTCGTTGGTGGAGCCGCACCAGGTTGCGTAGGTGGGGTATGGTTTGCCGGTGTGGGATGCGTCGCTGGCGCTGGCGCCACTGCTGTGACTGGTGGTATCGCAACAGGTGTCGGTTCCCTCATCTGGTGTGCATAATGCAGGTGGTAGCGCGGAGTACCGCAGTCTCGACGATAGGTGCATTGGCCACTTATCTGACTGGTAATCTTATAGGTTTGGATTCACCTTACCCATCTACTATTTCTATTGCAGTTGCTACATTTATTTTTTCAACAATATTGCAACTAAAGAAAAAATCAAGCGATAGTAGCGATAGTAAGTAGTGATACTAAAATAAATCTGCGAGCAGCCTGGAGAAAATCACTCCGGCCTAGCATTAATCCTTAAGCAGATATTCCATCAGGAAACCCCGCAGCATGCGCCAACACTGCAGGGTTCCCCTATCTCTACACCGCCCCAGAACAAGACCTCTACCCAC
>NZ_JRNG01000081.1:0-688 GCF_000759055.1 Corynebacterium tuscaniense DNF00037
CAAACCGAATCCAGACATGTTGGATTTGATTGCCTCTGGTGCTACACCTACCCAGGTAGCCAGTGCCACTGCCCCATCACTACCACCAATCGGTGCACTACCAACTGGCGGTGCCGGTGCGGCTGCGGGTGCGTTAGCTGGTGGTGCAGCCGGTGCCGTTGGCGGGCTTGGTGCAGCCGGTGCTGGTGGTGGGCTTGGTGGGGCTATGCCTCTTGCCGGCCGTAGCACCACCGGGTTTAGCGGTGCCGGTGGTGTCGGTGGCAGGGCCGGTGCAGGCGCAGGTGGGTCTGGTGCGCTAGGTGCCCGGGGTGGGTTGAGCACCCCACCAGGTGCAGGCGCAGGTACCGGGGGTGTGGGGCCAGCACCAGGCAACGGGTCTGGGGTTGGTGGTGTGGGTGCTGGTAGTCCCGGTGCAAGCCCACGAACCGGCGGAGCTGCCGGTGCTGGTGTTGGTGGTTATGGTGTTGGTCCTGCTGCTGGTGCTGGCCGCGGTGGGCGGAACGGACAACAAAAGCGTGGCCGGGTACAAGCAGTCACCTCAGCAGTAGAACGCGAAGGCAACCTCAAAGCACTTCTTGGTGAAGCACCCGAAGTCGTCCCCGGAGTCATCGGCGCCTGGGTACGCGAACCCAAACGCTAGGCTGAGCGGGAACAAGTGAGGTCGCGGACGAATCCCAGCCCTTCAACC
>NZ_JRNG01000082.1:0-592 GCF_000759055.1 Corynebacterium tuscaniense DNF00037
AGCAGTTGGTGGCACAATTATCGGCGACTGATGTGGCTTCGATGTCGGGGATTTCGCAGAATTGGGCAGCGACGTCTGACAGTGTTACTGAGGCGTTGAGTGTGATTCCTGAGGTGGTGGGGTTGTTGTCGGGGTCTGCTGAGACTTAGGCGATTGGCAATGCGATTGATCATATTGGGTTGATTGCTTCCTCTGGGGCGCAGTATGGGATAAATGCTGGTGTGTTGGCGGGGTTGACTGCTGGTTTGGTTACTGTCAGTGAGGCGAGTTCGATTCAGGCTGCAACAACGTTGGGGATTGTGCGTTTGGCGGTGCATCCGATTGCTTCTCATGGGATAGAGCAGTCGTATTTGTCGGGGTATGGGCCGCAGTTGACTGTGGAGTTGGTTCCTACGGTGCCGCCGTTTGATATGTTGCTGCCGCCGTTGGGGTCTGTATCGGGTGGGGTTTTAGATGGTGGTGGTGCAGGTGCGTTGATTCCGGAGTTTAAGAAGCAGGCGTTATCACCGGTGGTTCGTGATGCGTTGGATCATGCGGGCTGGGGTGATGTTGCCCATGCCACGACCCCGGCTGAGATTGTGGAGCAGGTCGG